>JBATDL010000051.1:0-6028 GCA_049663445.1 Candidatus Competibacter sp. | reverse complement strand
CGGGAGCGCCCTGGGTATTTCGAGGACAGGGATTTCCGAATGTCCGGTCGCCGGCGCTCCCGCTGAGTATCGCCGAAAAATGTACCACGAAGCAGTGAGGCGGGTTCGGGCGTTAGCTCGAACCCGCATGCTGTGAGGTGCCGACCCCCAGTGGGATGGTGTGCACTTAGAGGAACTCGGTGCCTACTGGGAACAGATGGAGGATTGGACAATGGCTCGGGTGTGTCACGAACGCTTGGGTCAACCTGCTAAGCTGCCGGTCTATCGATAGCGTCTGAAAGTCTTGCGACGTGTTTGGACATTTCTCCCTCAACACTTCGCCGGTATCCCCATCGCCACAACCCCGACCGGCGAAGTCGCGCGGAACGGCGCTTATACTTACAAGCGGTAACCCAACCCTTCGCTACCCGCGCGAACCGGCCGCCGCTCCGCGTGCTTGCCGGTTTGCCGCCGGAGACCCGCCGCGTGAATACCGTCGATTCGTCCCCCGCCCTGTCCGAACCGGTGCGAACCGCCTTGCGGCTGATTATCGTCGGTTCGCTGCTGCTCGCCGTGCTGTACATCCTGCGGCCGTTCCTGCCCAGCCTGCTGTGGAGCGCGTTCATCGTGATCTCGGTGTGGCCGGGGCTGGCGTGGTTGCAACAGCGTTTTCGCTGGAACCGGCTGGCCTGCACCTTGCTGTTGGCATTAATGCTGATCGGTGTGCTGATCGGGCCGCTGCTGGCCGGCATTACCGCGCTCGTTACTCATGGCGAAACGCTGATCGTCGATGCCAAGGCCGCCGTCGAAAAGATTCCCGCCGAACCCCCGGCGATGCTGGTGGATTTGCCGCTGGTCGGTTCCGGGCTGGCGAAACAGTGGCGGGAAGCCGTCAACGATACCCAAAGCCTGCGGGCGCAGCTCGCGCCGGAACTGCAAAAGAGCAGCCGCTGGCTATTCCGGCAGGTCGGTACCGTAGGCGCGCTGTTCCTGCAACTGCTGCTGGTGGTGGTGTTCTCCCTGGTGTTCTATGCCAACGCCACTACCCTGGACGCGCTCACCGAACGGATCGCCCGCCGCATCGGCGGAGCACAGGCCCTCCAGGCCCGCGACCAGGCACGGCAGGCCATCCGCTCGGTGGCTCTCGGGGTGGTGCTGGCCGCTATTATTCAGTCGGCCCTGGCGCTGATGGGCCTGTTGCTGGTGGGCGTGCCGCTGGCGGTGCTGATCACCTTCATCTGCTTCCTGCTGGCCATCGCCCAGATCGGCGCGGCGCTGCCGTTGCTGGTGGTGGCGGGCTGGCTGTACTGGGGGCAGGGCGATACCGGCTGGGCGTTGTTCATGGTCGTCTGGGGCCTGTTGGTGGTGGGTGGGCTAGACAACATCTTGCGCCCCTTGCTCATCACTCGCGGCATCCGCATGCCGCTGACGCTGGTGTTCGCCGGAGTGATCGGCGGCTTGCTGGCGTTTGGCCTGATCGGCATATTTCTGGGTCCGACCCTGGTGGCGATCGCCCACACCCTGCTGCTGGCCTGGCTTCAGGAGCCTCCCAACCCGGAACCTTCCGTTCCAGCCACGCCCCAATGAGCCCCTGTCGTGCCGTTTGATCCGTTCAGAATTCTCGGCGCTGCGTTGCTGGCCACGCTGGCGATGACCTCGTTGTTGATCGGCGTGGTGATCGGGCTGTATGGTCGGCCATCGCGACGGACCAACGCCATCATCATGGCGTTCGGCACCGGCGCGCTGATCCAGGCGCTGGCGCTGGAGCTGGCGTTCGAGGGCGCGGAACGCCTGATCGAGGAAAGCCACCTGAGCGGTCTCGTCAGTTGGTGCTGGGTCGCGGCCGGCTTTGTGGTGGGCGGCGTGCTGTACTCCCTGGGCAACCGCTGGCTGGAAGGTTACGGCGCCGCCCTGCGCCATCCGGCGCTGACCAAGCTGTACCTGTTGCGCCAGAAACGGGAACGGTCGGCCGATCTGCTGGGCCGGTTGGCGCGGGTGGATCTGTTGTGCTCGCTGCCGCCCGAGGAGATGGAGGAGGTGCTGCTGTGCGTCCAGCCGGTGCAGGTTGCGGCCGGTGAAACCCTCTTTCGGCAGGGCGATGCCGGCGATGCGCTGTATCTGATCGACCAGGGCGAAGTGGCGGTGCTGGTGGATTCCGAGCCTCCCACCTCCGCTGTTACCGCCGCGATCCCGCTGGCGCGACTGGCGGCCGGCCAGTCGTTCGGAGAAACCGCGCTGCTGACCGGCGAACCACGCACCGCCACTGTAACGGCCATCACCGATACCGCGCTGCTGAAAATCGGCAAGGAGCATTTCGACGAGCTGCTCGACGAATCGCCTCGTCTGCGCCAAGCGGTCGAAACCCTGAATTCCCAGCGCCTGCTGCAAAACATCGCCGCCCTGCGCGAACGGCCCGACGCCACAGCCTGGCAAAAGATAGCGCTGGCCAACGTCCAGCGTCTGAGCCGCAAGGAACAGGACGTGCTGCTAGCCAAACAGGCGGCCACCGGTTCGCCGCTGGCGCTGTTTCTCGGCGCCACGCTGGATGGCATCCCGGCATCGGTGGTCATCGGCGCCAATTTCGAAACGCTGGATGCCTTTCGTTTCACCTTTCTGGTGGCGATTTTCCTATCGAGCGTACCGGAGGCGATCGGCAGCACGCTGGGCATGCGGCAGGCCGGTTTCAGTACGCGACGGATTTTTACCCTCTGGAGCCTGCTGGTGCTGGCGGCAGCCTTGGCGGGGGGGCTGAGCAGCGCCTTTCTCGTCGAGGCGCCGCCGGTGCTGCTCACCGTGATCGGCGCCATCGCCGGCGGCGGTATCCTGGCCATGGTGTCGTCGGTGATGATGCCCGAAGCCTACGAGGACGGCGGTCCGGCCGTGGGGCTGGCGACCATCGCCGGTTTTCTCGTCGCGCTCCTGTTCGCGTTCGTCTAGGATCGGCCATGACGTCGAAAATCCGTTTCGTTCATCGTCTGGGGCTGTGGCGTTCCGTGCTGATGTACCATGCCATCCCGCTGCGGCGGCGCCGGCTGACCCGGTTCTACGCCCAGTTCATCCGGCCGGGCGATCTGTGCTTCGATATCGGCGCTCACGTTGGCAGCCGGCTACGGGCCTGGACGCCGCTGGGCGCCCGCATCCTCGCCGTGGAACCGCAGCCGGAATGCATGGCCCTGCTGCGCCGCTGGTACGGCGATTTGTCGCATATCACCCTGATCGAGCAGGCGGTGGGGGCCGCGCCCGGCGTTGCCGATTTGCTCGTCAGTTCCCGAACACCGACCGTGACCAGCCTGTCGCCGGACTGGATCGCGGCGGTCCGGCGGGATCGCGGGTTTGCTGGCGTGCGCTGGGACGAGCGGGTTTCGGTCACAGTGACGACATTGGATCGACTGATCGCCGAACACGGTCTGCCGGCATTCTGCAAGATCGATGTCGAGGGGTACGAACTGGAGGTGTTGAAAGGACTGTCGCAACCGATTCCGGCCCTGTCCTTCGAGTACATCCCGGCCTGTCTCGATCTGGCGCGGGACTGCGTGGCCTATCTGGCCCGACTCGGACCGTATCGCTTCAACGGGTCGATCGGGGAAGCACAGCGCCTGCGGTCGGAGGATTGGCTGGACGCCGCGCAACTGCTCGAATGGCTCGATGCCATCGCCCGGACTGGCCAGTCCGGGGATATTTATGCGCGCCTTGGCCCGGCTGCGGGCAACGATACGGAGCCGGACAGCCCATGATCGTCGAACAGCAAGCTACCGAAAAACCGCTCGGGCCGGAACGGGTCTGGCTGCTGCTGCTGGAACTGCGGCGCGCGGTTCGGACACTGTCGGTGGTGCCCGGCCGCTTCGGTTTGGGACAGGATGCCGGACAGTCGGCCGTCTTGCCCGCCGATGATCCCGCCGCTTTCGTCACCGTGAGCGCTGACGGTCTCTGGACCGCCAAAGCCCCGATGAGCGAAACCGGTGCGGAATTACTGGATCTCTATCTGCCAGCCGCCTTGGCCTGCCGGAGTCGACCACTGACGGTGGCGCATCTCGGGCAAAGCCTGGACGGGCGCATCGCCACCACGAACGGCGCGTCCTGCCCGATCAACGGCCTCGAAAATCTGACGCACCTGCACCGAATGCGTGCGCTATGCGATGCGATCATGGTCGGCGCCGGCACCGTGGAATGCGATGACCCACAATTGACCACTCGCCGGGTTGCCGGCCCGCATCCGGTGCGGGTGGTACTCGATCCTCGCCGCCGCCTCGCTGCCGGATATAGCCTGTTCCATGATCGAACCGCTCCGACCCTGCTGATCTGCGACGAGGCGCTGGCCGAGAAACCGGGACCGGGCCAAGCCGAGGTCATCGGTGTGCCCCGCGAGGGCCGCCGCCTGGATCTCCCGGAGATCGTGCGGCGGCTGCACGCGCGTGGCCTGTTCGGGATTTTCATCGAAGGCGGCGGCTTGACCGTATCGGCTTTCTTGCAAGCGGGTTTGCTGGACCGGTTGCAGATCACGGTGGCGCCATTGATTATCGGTTCCGGCCGGCCGGGCATCACCTTGCCGGTGATCGAGGATCTGTCCCAGGGACTACGTCCGCGCCACCGCCGCTACGCGATGGGCGAGGACGTGTTGTTCGACTGCCGGTTACACTCCTGACCCTCACTTTTTTTCTCGTTGGGCAGAGGGATGCAAGGCCGTGATCCACTCAGCGCGATTCCACCGGCACCCGGAAGTTGAAGCGCAGCAAGGCGCCGCGAGTCGTCGGGTCTGCGCCTTGGGTGACCAGGCCGGCCACGCTGCCTTCGACGCTGTCGGCGCTGGCGAGGCGAATCTTCTGGTTCTGGATTTCGCCACTCAGCACGATTCCATGGTGCGGGTTGTCGGTGGGTTCGATGGTCTCAAAGTCGTCGCCGGCCATCAGTTTGACCGGTTCGATGATGGGGCCATCCGCCGAGCCGTATATCAAAAAGTGTGCGGCCACGAACTGCGGCGCGTCCCGCGCGCAACTTTGAAAGCGCGCCACCACCACCAGGTTGGCCCCGGTGGGTGAAGCGGCTCCGTCGCCCGATTTACCGGGGAGGGGCTGCCCCCGTCCGGTGGAAGAGGGCTGGCGTATCGAGACCTTGGAGAACCCAGTGGCCGCGCCGTCCTGACCGGCGTCGAAAAAGGCAAGTACATCGCTTACCACTGGCTGCGCACTACAGAAAGGCGAGGTCATGCCCGGCGGACTATCGATTTCGAGGCTGGCCACCCGCCCTGCGGGCGTGGCTGACGGAATGAGGTTCAGGGTGATTCCGCTCAGCGACCGCAGATGATCCTCGGCGGCGGGACACAATACCGGATCGTTATGGCAACCGGCGTCGGTTGCAGCCGGATAAAGCCGGTCAACGATTTGCCGGCCCCGCTCCTCGCGCAACGCGGCGCACACCGCCGGGCTGCTTTTAACCGTATTGTCCTCGACATACGCCCGCAGCGCGACCGGCGCGCTCGATACCGAGTCGGTCGGATAGACAAATGCCAGCATGCCATCACTTTCCACTCGCGCGGCGATCCGCAGATCTTGCCCTAACCCCCGCCCGTCCCGCACCACCACGACCGGATCCCGATAGCTCCGCAAGCCGATACCATGCACGACAACCTCTTGGCCCGGTTGAATAAAAGTGGGCACTGACCCGGCATAGAGGGTCGGTCGGACGCCCATGCAGGCCGATGGGTCCGCTGCCTGGGTCGTGGTCGGTATCAATCCGACACCCGCCAACGTCAACCCACCCAACAGCACCGGTAGGGCGCGCCGCCATGATGGTAGCGAAAGAAAGCGATGGGGGGCGTAGGCGATGGTCATGGCGGTCATTCTCCGGGATTCGATGCTCGGCAACTACAACTGTTTTAGGAAGAATCATGCCATTGTATCCATGCGGTTGTTTTTATGGATTTAATTGGGGATATCAATGCTTATCGCAACTGCTGTCCCGGACTGATCGGGTCACCATGGTCAGCATTCCTAATGCCATTCTGGCCCGAAATCAACTCACAAGGTTCAAAGTGAACCGGCTGGTCACTGAT
>JBATDL010000050.1:0-3361 GCA_049663445.1 Candidatus Competibacter sp. | reverse complement strand
GTGCTGGTCAGTGGTCGGAGCCTGCCACAATGGCAGCGGCCGGAGGCGTTCCAGCAGGGGATCGCCAAGCTGACCGCACAGCCGGCGCCGGCCGATCTTCGGGCCGAACTGATTCCGGAACCGGATTTGTGGCGGGTGCGGGCCAGCGGGCAGGTGCACGCGCCAGTGGCGCGGGGCGAGGTCGGGGTGTTCGTGGCGATTTACCAGGACCGTCTCGATAGCCAAGTCACGGCGGGCGAGAACGCTGGGGAACGGTTACGCCACGACCGGGTAACACGGGCGCTGCTCGGACCGCTGGCCATCGATCCCGACGGGCGTTTTGCCCACACCGTTGCGGTTCCCTTGCCGGACGAGTTTGTGGCGCACGATGCCGGCGTGGTGGTTTTCCTACAGCGGCTCCAGACCGGAGAAGTATTGCAGGCGCTGGCACGGGCCGCTTGCGCTGGTTGAGTGGCCCGTGACCGCCATTCTACGGATCGGGAACCACCACCACCGCGACCGTCGGTTCGGTATCGGCGCGGTGTTCGCGCACCCAGGCCAGTCCGGCGGCGATCGCCGCCTCGGCGTCGGGGAAATAGGCGAACTGTTCGATCAACTGGCCATCCTCCATCAACATGGCCACATAGGGCTTATCCAGGTTCGCGGTACAAGGAAAACGACGAACTTCCAGAGTCAGTGCCATGATCAACCTCCACCAGTCGTGCGGAACTATCCGGTATCTACCATAGTGTATTCGCACTGCGCCGGCGATTCGCAAGAGAGCCGAGCCGGATCGCACCGACTCTGAGCGTGCGGCAACCTGCTGCCGTCAAGTCCGACTTTACCGCCCAGCACCCGTCACGGCCATGCACTCTCCCAACAAATTCCTATCCCATTCCGACCCGCCCGACGCCTTGGCCGCTTTCGTCGAACGTCACCCCCGGCTGTTCGTGCTGACCGGCGCCGGATGCAGCACCGATTCCGGCATTCCCGATTATCGCGACCGCAACGGCGACTGGAAACGCCGCCAGCCGGTGCGCTACCAGGAGTTCGTGGCCAGCGAACGGACTCGGCAGCGTTACTGGGCGCGCAGCCTGCTCGGTTGGCCTGCCTTCGCCCGCGCCCGGCCCAACGCCACCCACGCCGCGCTGGCCCGGTTGGAAGCGGCGGGTTTCGTCCATCAACTGGTCACTCAGAATGTCGATGGCCTACACCAGCAGGCCGGCAGCCGGCGGGTGATCGATCTGCACGGCCGGCTCGATGCCGTGGTCTGCTTGGCTTGCGGGACCCGAGGATCTCGCGCCGAAATGCAAAGCGCGCTGGAGCGGGAAAATCCCGCCTTCGCCGTGCTGGCGGCGGCGGTCGGTCCGGACGGCGACGCCGATCTGGAGGATGTGGATTTCGGCGGTTTCCGGGTGCCGGACTGCCCGCAGTGCGGCGGCATTCTGAAACCAGCGGTGGTGTTTTTCGGCGAAACCGTGCCCAAGCCCCGGGTCGAACGTGCCTGCCAGCGGCTGGCCGATGCCGATGCCTTGCTGGTGATCGGCTCCTCGCTGATGGTGTTTTCCGGCTATCGCTTCTGCAAGCTGGCCACCGCTCGCGGCCAGCCCATCGCCGTGCTCAATCTCGGCCGCACCCGCGCCGACGACGAACTGACCCTGAAGCTGGAGCAGAACTGCGAATCGGTACTGGCTGGGCTGCTGGAACGGCTGTGCCTTGCCTTGTGAAGGGCACCGGCTCACGGTTGGGATGGAGCCGGCCAGATTGTGCACGGCTTATCGAAGTATCGCTGCCAATATCTCAGAAAAACCTGATAGCGAGTATTGAATAATGGCACTCCACTGATCAGGGATAGCGTACAATAACCCAGTCTGGGCCTTGATAAACCTCAGGCTTTGTTAATTCTTGCAATAATTCATTGATTTATAAAATTTTATTAAATAGTTAGCCCATTAATTCAACACCTATCTTCGCTCTAAAACGTCTACAAAATATAACTATATTGCTTGGGTGGTAACCGCGCTTCAGCTCCACCAGTGCTACAAGCTGCCCCTTGTCCTTCTGGGAATAGTAACGATAAAAAGTCGTTTTATGGAAACTCATCATGCCATAACCTCTCCAGACCACTGCCGAGAGTGCCTTAGAGTGCCTTAATGAACGAGCCGACTACCGAAGAACGCAGCATCTCACAGACCACCGGCACCGTGCTGGCGCTGGATGACGAAGCGGAAATTCTAGCGACCCTGCACCGCCAGTTGCGGCGTGAGTTCCACGTTCTCACCGCCACCACGACCGCCCAGGCGCTGACCCTGCTCGACCGGCATCCGGTAGATGTGGTGATTTCCGACCAGCGCATGCCGGGTATTAACGGCGCCGACTTTCTGCGCGAAGTCCACCAGAGCAAGCCGGATGCTTCCCGCATCCTGCTGACCGGCTACTCGGATCTGGCGGCGGCGATCCAGGCGATCAACGAAGGCCATGTGTACGCCTACCTGGCCAAGCCCTGGGACCCGCTGGAGCTGCGCGCGCTGTTGCGTAACGCTATCCAGGACGCCCGCCTGCGGGCTGAAAACCTACGCCTGCTCGACGAGTTGCGGACAAATCAGCATCAGATGGAAGCGCGGGTGAACGAACAGGCGCGGGCGCTGCACGACAGCGAAGAGAACTTTCAGAGCGTTGTGCAAAAAAACAACAGCGGCATCCTGCTGGTGGACATGACAGGTGTGATCTTATTCGCCAACCCCGCTGCGGAAATCCTGCTCGGCCGCAACAGTCAGGATCTGCTGGGCAGCGAATTCGGCATTCCGGCGACGGGTGAGAACGCCGAAATGACCATCCTGCGCCCCTGCGGTCAGCGGGGCACGGCCGAACTGACCGTGACCGAAACCCAGTGGCGGCACCAGAACGCCTATCTGCTGATGCTGCACGACATCACCGCGCGCAAGGAATCCGAATCCCAGGCGCGGTACCTGGCCCAGCACGACAGCCTGACCGCGCTGCCCAATCGCGTGCTGTTCATCGATCGCCTCGAGCAGGCGCTGCATCGCACCCGGCGCGACCGCGACAACAAGAAAACAGCGATCCTGTTCCTGGATCTGGACCGCTTCAAGGAGGTCAACGACACCTTGGGCCACAAGATCGGCGATCAACTGCTCCAGCAGGTGGCGTCCCGCCTGGCCGACGCGGTGCGTCAGTCCGACACGGTGGCCCGCATGGGCGGCGATGAGTTCACGGTCCTGCTGGAAGGCTTGAACGACCGGGAGCACGCCGGCGCGCTGGCCAGAAAACTTCGTAATCTGTTCGATCAACCCATCCTGACCGACGCCGGCGAACTGTTCGCGATCCCCAGCATCGGTATCAGCATCTACCCCGCCGGCGTCGG
>JBATDL010000049.1:0-1838 GCA_049663445.1 Candidatus Competibacter sp. | reverse complement strand
ATCCAATTTTCCGCCCCAGAGGATTACTTGCGTGCATGATGGCACCGCATTTTTTATACACTTTGATGAATTCATTTTTGGTTAAATAATCTTCATCTCGATCAACAAGATGGTTTTTAACCTTAGGATCGTCAGAAGGTGCCTCTACTACCGGCTTAGGGTAAAAATCGGCATTGACCCTGCCTAAATCTTTGAGCAAATATTCTGCGTTCCATGCGTTAGCGAAATTGGAATAAACTTTTTCATATTCCTTTTTATTTGCCACAAGTGAAGCCATTGCAATTAGCTCTAAGATTTTTCTTACTTGTAATGAAATTGACTCTAAAGTTGTTGGCTCGTACAAAGCATGGCCAGCGCCATTGTGAAAAAAATCAATCACGCTTGTGCGCCGTTTGATTTCCTCCATCGCATTGCAGTACATGACGATATCTGGTTTCTTCATTTTCGTTTCACAGCTAACGGGGCGGCGGATAAGCCGCGAGGACGGAAAAGCCGAAGGCTTTGACGGCCGATGTCGGCTTGATCCGCGTGGTTGTGCGGCGCGAAGCGCCAAGCAATCATGCGGATGGCTATCCGCCGCCCCGTAGTGCGGGCGCGAAGCGTCCGCACTACAAATGATTATACGGTTTCCGTCTATCAACCACATTTCGCTATCTCTGATAGAAACTGGTTGATTATGCAGGGTTTTATTGGCTGTATAACATTCATCGCAGACTACGGAGCCCTGAAAATCGCAACATGTTTATTGTTCCTCCAGAGATGACCCACTGCTACGAGATGCGTGGACATGGTGGAATATTCTGCCTGGATAGCGGCCGTGCTATCGCCAGTGGCCATGTCACTACCTAGATTCATGTCATAAGTATAGCGTTACATCAATGGGTTTCCCAAGTTTCCCACCTCATGAGTGTTGCCAATCCTCTGGACCATCCCTGATCCCACCGTTAAGATTGCCGCCGCATGAAACAATCCCGGTTTCACCTTACCCCCCTCACTCGCCGCCGGCTGACGCAATTCCGGGCCAACCGGCGCGGCTGGTGGTCGTTGTGGCTGTTCCTGCTGCTGTTCGGCCTGAGCCTGAGCGCGGAATTCATCGCCAACGACCGCCCGCTGCTGGTTTACCATCACAGCACCTTCTATGTCCCCGTGTTCAAGGACTACGCCGAAACCGACTTCGGCGGTGTATTTCCCAGCACCGCCAACTACCGCGATCCTTATCTAGCCAAGCTGATCGACGAAAATGGCTGGATGCTTTGGCCGCCGGTCCGCTTCCGCTACGACACCGTCAACTACAATCTGCCGGTGCCGGCTCCGGCCCCGCCGTCCGCCGAAAACTGGCTGGGCACCGACGACCAGGGCCGCGACGTGCTGGCCCGGTTGATCTACGGTTTGCGAATCTCGGTGCTGTTCGGGCTGCTGCTCACGCTCACCTCCTCGGTCGTCGGTGTGGCGGCCGGCGCGATGCAAGGCTACTTCGGCGGCCGGCTGGATCTGTTGTTCCAGCGCTTTCTGGAAATCTGGGGCGGGCTGCCGCAACTGTTCATCCTGATCATCGTATCCAGCGTGGTGGTGCCGGGTTTTTGGACCCTGCTGCTGATCCTGATGCTGTTCGGCTGGACCTCGCTGGTCGGCGTGGTGCGGGCCGAATTCCTGCGCGCCCGCAACTTCGATTACGTCCGCGCCGCCCGCGCCCTGGGCATGAGCGACGGGCGCATCATGTTCAAGCATGTGCTGCCGAATGCCATGGTGGCGACCCTGACCTTCATGCCGTTCATCCTGTCCGGTTCCATCGTCGCCCTCACCGCGCTGGATTTCCTCGGCCTGGGTCTGCCGCCGGG
>JBATDL010000048.1:0-2538 GCA_049663445.1 Candidatus Competibacter sp. | reverse complement strand
GAACAGGGCAACGAAGTCCCGATTCCCCTCGACAATGCCAGTCGAGAACAGATTCACGGGCAGCACATCGCCCTCGAAAAAGAAGGCTTCCGGGTCTTGGGCATCGCCTGGCGTAAAGTGCCGCCGGATCATCCCCATGCCGTCATCAGCGACGAAACCGAACTGGTGTTCGCCGGCCTGGCCGGATTCCTCGATCCGCCCAAGGCCAGCGCCGGAGCCGCGCTGGCCGCGCTCAAGGACAGCGGCGTGATGGTCAAAATTGTGACCGGCGATAGCGAACTGGTGACCCAGCATGTCTGCGCCCAATTGAACATTCCGGTCACAGGAGTGCTGACCGGCAAGGAGATCGAGCCGATGGATGACTACGCCTTGCGGGCCAGAGTGGAAAAAGCCAATCTGTTTTGCCGGGTCAATCCATCGCAGAAAAACCGGGTCATCCTCGCGCTCAAGGCGTGCGGCCATGTGGTCGGCTATCTGGGCGACGGCATCAACGATGCGCCGTCGCTGCACTCGGCGGATGTGGGCTTATCAGTGGATTCGGCGGTGGATGTCGCCAAGGAAGCCGCCGACATGATCCTGCTGGATCAAGACCTGCGCGTCCTGTACGACGGGGTACTGGAAGGCCGCCGCACTTTCGGCAACATCATGAAATACATCATGATGGGCACCAGTTCCAACTTCGGCAACATGTTCAGCATGGCGGGTGCGGCGCTGTTCCTGCCCTTCCTGCCGATGCTGCCGACCCAGATTCTGCTCAACAACATCCTCTACGATTTGTCCGAAGTGCCGATCCCGCTGGACAAGGTGGACCCCGAAGAACTCCGCGCTCCCCGCGTGATGAACATGACCTTTATCCGCGATTTCATGCTGGTGATCGGCCCTATCAGTTCCGCGTTCGACTTCCTGACCTTCTATGTCCTGTTGGTTGTGCTGAAGGCCAACGAGGCGCTGTTTCAAACCGGCTGGTTTGTCGAATCGCTGTCTACTCAAGTGCTGGTGATCTTCATCATTCGCACCCGTGGCAATCCGTTCAACAGCCGTGCTCATCCAATTCTGGTGGCGACCTCGCTGGCGGTCGCGGCAATAGGCGCAGTCTTGCCGTTTACTCCGGTGGGAAGCTATTTCGGCTTCGTGCAGCCGCCCGCCCAGTTCTATTTCATCCTGGCCGGAATGGTGGTGGTTTATCTGCTGATCGTCGAGGTAGCCAAGCAGGGCTTTTATCGGTGGCACAGATCCGGCGCGGCCAGACTTTAATGTGCGCTAACAGACAGACACCGCAACCCGCCTCGGCTAATTTGAGAGCGAAGTTCAAGCCCAGGCCCAATCTGGGTGAAATCAGATAAAGGCCCGTCGCAAGCCTCTATCGTGGGTCGCGGGTCACCGCCGGGAGGATGGATGGAATTCAAGGACTACTACGCCGTACTCGGAATCGAGCGCACGGCCACTCAGGATGAGATCAAGCGCGCCTACCGCAAGCTGGCGCGCAAGTATCATCCTGACGTCAGTAAGGAACCGGATGGCGAAGCGCGATTCAAGGACGTGGCCGAGGCGTATGAAGTACTGAAAGATGCTGAAAAGCGGGCCGCCTACAACGATGTGGGGAATCGCTACCAGAATGGTCAGGAGTTCAGCCCGCCGCCGGGATGGGACAGCGGCTTCGAGTTCAGCGGCACTGATTTTGCCGAGGGCCACCGCCACGATTTCAATCGCAGCGACTTCTTCGAATCGCTGTTCGGGTATCAGGCGACCGGTACACGCGGTGCGCGGACGTCGGATCACCGAACGGGTGGCGACCATCACGCCAAGGTGCAAATTGACCTGCAAGATTCCTATCGCGGTGGCCACCGCAGTATCTCGCTGCGCGTTCCAAAGATGGATGCCAACGGGCGGACGACGATGCAGGAGCGGCAACTGGACGTCACCATTCCCAAGGGCATTCGCGACGGGCAACACCTTCGGCTGGCCGGTCAAGGCGAACCAGGGCGCGGCGAGTCGCCAGCGGGCGATCTTTACCTTGAGATCGAGTTCGCGCCGCACCCGCATTTCCGCGTTGACGGCCGCGATGTCTATCTCGATCTGCCGGTCGCCCCTTGGGAAGCCGTTCTCGGCGCCCGCATCAGCGTTCCGACGCCTAACGGCAGTGTTCAATTGACGGTGCCGCCCGGCTCATCAACCGGCCGCACGCTGCGCCTCAAGGGCCAGGGCCTTCCCAGCGTTCCTCCCGGCGATCTGTATGCGGTGTTGTCGATAGCCCTGCCACCGGCAGACACGGTAGCGGCCCAGGAAGCGTATCGCGGCATGGCCCAAAACTTCGGCGACTTCCATCCGCGCCGCGCATTGGAGGCATAAGGCTTGTGAGCACCATGAATCTATCCGTGACGCACGGCGTCGTTGTCGAGGAAGAAGTCCAGTTCACGCTCGTCGAGTTGAGCCGGGCCTGCGGTGCTGACGTTGAGCAGCTGGTCGCGCTGGTCGTCGAGGGGGCGCTGACGCCGAGCGGCGACGACCCCCCGCGCTGGCGTTTTAACGGCGTTACCC
>JBATDL010000047.1:0-16892 GCA_049663445.1 Candidatus Competibacter sp. | reverse complement strand
GCGATGGCCAGCCGGGCCTGGCCGAGTAGGAAATGGGTGTCGAGCATGGCGTCCTGCAATTGCGCGCGCTGCCGTTCCAGCCGCGCGGGAACCCGACAGCCGGCAATGCCCGCCAAGGTCATGATCAGGCGATCGTTCGCCTCCAGCCCCCACAGGTGGTCGAAGCGATGCAGCGGCGTGCCGGTGCGCTGAGCCAGTCGTTCGGCGGCCGGATATAGCGCCGTGCCAATCACCAGGGTCGCAGCGGCATCGCCCAAGGCGGCGAAGGCGGCCACCGGGGTGCCGCCGGTGGTGAGCGGCGAGAATTCATCAGTGGCCAGATGGCCGTCCAGGGAATCGCTCAGGTCGGGCAGCAGCAACGGATGCAGGTCGAAGCTCTCGATCAGTTCCTTTAGCGCTTCCAGATCGCCCGGTGTCAGGGATGGCCCGCACAGCACGTTGAGCTGCCGGGGCCGGCGACCGGGTCGGGTTCCACTGGCCGCAGTGGACGGAGTCCAGTGCTCGATCATCGCCTGCACCGCCGCAGCGAAACCGGATTCCAGGCCACCGCTGAAGTCCGGAGTGTTGACCGGCACGATGCGAACCGCGCGAAATTCTGGATGGCGTTCGCGGAAGATTTTAAGAACCCGCTGGATGTCGCTGCCCTGAGTTTCGGTCAGACCGGTGGTTAGCAGCCCCACCGCCGCTGGCCGATGCTTCTCACAGACGGTGTGCAACCCTTCAAGCAGGCTGTCGTCCGCGCCCATGATGCTGCTGACCTGATCCAGCGCGGTGGTTTGCAGCGGGATCGGCTCGCGGAAATGGCGCACGAAAAACACCTTGGCGAAGGCGGCGCAGCCCTGAGCGCCGTGCAGTAACGGAATGGCGCGGTCGAGGCCGAGCACCGCCAGGCTGGCGCCCAGCGGCTGGCTGGTTTTCAGCGGACTGACGGATAGGGGTTTGTTGCGACGGACGATTTCAGCCATGAGCCGCCTCCGGGATCGCGGTCCAGGGTGCGGGATGGCGCACGGCGTCCCACACCGGATTTTCCAGGGCGCGGACCAGTTGCCGCGCCAGCGTCGCCATGCCCTGATAGCCGGCATAGCCGTGTTCCCGTTCCTGGTTAACATCCAGAAACGGCAATCGGGCCTTGATGGCGGTGTACATGTTGCGGCCGCCGGCAATCAGGATGTCGGCTTGGTTGGCGCGGGCCAGATCGAGCAGGCCGCGCGGGTTGCCGTCGTCGATCATCTGGGCATCCTCGCCCATCAACTCCAGAATCCGCGCCTTATCCTCCTCGGTGGATTTCTTGGTGCCGGTGGCGACCACCGTCAATCCCAGGTCTTGCAGGGCGGCGACGATGGACCAGGATTTGACTCCGCCGGTGTAGAGCAGCGCCCGCTTGCCGCGTAGCCGCTCCCGCCATGGGGCCAGTTCAGCGTCAATCCGTGCCTCTTCACGGGCGATCAGCGCCTCGGTGCGGGCCTGGAGATCGGGGTCGTCCAGCAGGCGGGCGAAGTCGCGCAGGGCGGCGGACACGTCACGAACACCGTAAAAACTGCCCTCGAACCAGGGCGCGCCAAACCGATCCCGCAGCTTGCGGGCGACATTGAGCATGGCGCGGGAGCAGACCACCATGTTGGCCTCGGCCCGGTGCATGGTCTGGATTTCCTGGAAACGGGCGTCGCCGGACAGGGAACACAACACTCGCAACCCCAGTTCGTCGAACAGCGGCAGGGTATGCCACAGCTCCCCGGCGATGTTGTATTCGCCGATCAGATTGATGTCGTGGACCCGCAATTCCGGTCGCGCGGGGTCCACCGGCGGCGGCACCGGCTCGCGGCCGCCGATCACGTACTTGAGCATCGCCTCGCCGGCAACGCGGTTGCCGAGGTTTTTGCTGCCAAAGAAACCAGCCGCATCGATCGGAATGACCGGCACGCCCCAGCGCTGCGCCGCTGCCTTGCAGACCGCTTCCAGATCGTCGCCGATCAGCGCCGTCACGCAGGTGCTGTACACGAATACCGCCGCCGGGGCGTAGCTGTCGATGACCTGCTTGATGGCGTGAAACAGCCGCTTTTCGCCGCGCCCCATAATCACGTCCTGCTCGCTGAGGTCGGTGGTCAGGCCGAGCTTGTACACGGTGGGACCAGTGGAGCGGGCACCGCGATTGTCCCAGGCGTTGCCGGCGCAGGCGATGGGTCCATGTACGATGTGCGCGACATCGGCGATGGGTAGCAGGGCGATCTGCGCGCCGTCGAAAGCGCAGCCGCCGGCGGTCGCTCCCGGTTGGGGGCGGGCGCAACCGGACTTGCTTTTCAGATTGTGGGTGCAAGCCGGTTCGTCGATCAGTGCGGCGAGATCGCTGGGTTTCATCGGGTCGTCCTCGAACGGGGTTCAGGGTTAGGGTTCAGGGGGTAGATTGCCCGTTTCAGGGTTCAGGGCGAGGAAACAGACCGCCCCTCGGCCCCTGGCCCTCTTGCCGTCAATCTCAACCCGCCACCGTCGCGCCCAGCAGTTCGGGCTTGACCAGTTCGAGCCATTCTTCCAGCCGCTCGTCGGTCAGGTCCGCCTGATTGTCCTGGTCGAGCACCAGGCCGACGAACTCGCCGTCGCGCAGCGCTTTGGATTTCTCGAACTCATAACCTTCCGCCGGCCAGCCACCGATCAGATTGGCGCCCAGCTTCTTAAGCTTTTTGTAGGTGATGCCGAGCGCGTCCACGAATTCGGTCGGGTAGCCGACCTGATCGCCCAGACCGAACAGGGCGATGGTTTTGCCGGCCACATGGCTGCTGTCCAGTTGCCCGAGGAATTCCGTTAGCGGTTCGGGCAGCTCACCATCGCCCAGGGTTGGGGTGCCGACGATCAGCGCTTCGCAGTCCTTTATCGCGTCTGGGGTGGTTTTAGCGAAATCGAACAGTTCGATTTCGCCTTCCTCAAACTGCTTCTTGATGCGCTTGGCGATTTTGCGGGTATTGCCGGTATCGGTAGCGTAGAACAATCCGATCTTGGCCATGGGCGATGTCCTCTTGCTTTACGAATGAATGGGTTAATTCGCTTCTTCCAGTACCGCCGCCAGCACGACGCCGGTGGCTACCTGCAAATCGCCGGTCAGGCGCAGGCAGTGTTGACGCCCGTCCACCAGGTAAAGGTTGAAGCCGGCGCCTTCCAACGCGGGTTCCACACCGTTGATGTCGTCATCCAGGCAGTAGGTAAAGTAGGTGCTGGGATAGACTCGACGCAGGCGGGAGACGGTGGTGTGATCCAAACCCTGATCCGCCGTCAGACGGGCGATGTCGACGAGCTGGCGTTGCGTGATCATGGCGCGGCTCCCGCCAGTGCTGGCCGCTGTTCGCCGGCCGCGCGAGCACGGAGTTTGGCCAGCCAGGGCGGCGGATCGCCGGCCAGCACCTGTTGCAATTCGGTCAGCAGCAGCTGGATGTCGCCGACTGCTCCACGTTTGATCGGATGGATGCCGCTGTTCACCACCCGAGCGGCGGCGGGTCCACCGATGGACAGCACGCACAGCAAATCGCAGTCACCGATCAGCGCCACCCGCTCCGCACTGTGATCTACGCTGAGTCGGGCGATGTTGGGCGCTGGCCGCACCGCGATCAGCCGTGCTTCCGCCGCCGAGACCTGATAAATCAGAAAGCGGGTGCAGGAGCCGAAATGACCGTCCAGCCGCTCGCCGTTGTTGGAGGCGCAGGCGATGCGAATGGAACCTGGCAAGTCGCTCTCGCGGTACGGTTGGGGTTGAGGGATCTCGGCGCTGGTTCCGCTTTCGCCCGCTCCCTTCAGCAGGTCGAGCGCCTGCCGCAACAGGGCGCCATCAACCTCACGCAGGAAGCCGTCGGCAGCGGTCTTGAGATCCTTAACTGTCAGGCTGTCCAGTTTGGCTTCAGTCAGGGGTTCATCCAACACCGCCAGCAGGATGCGCAGCAACTGGCCCGAACTGGTATCGGGGAGTTGCCGTGCCGCCAGTGCAATGCGCAGCGCGACGCAACGCGGTAGCGAATGGGCGCCGGTCATAACCGCTTCACTCTGACGGTCAACGGCAACCTGGGTGTTTGCTCCAGGGGTTCCAGATAGAACCGCGAACCATCGGATAACTGTATTTCACCGCCCCAAGCGCCGGGTCCCGCATGTTCCAGCGCCACTACGGTTTCCTCGTGATCTTTCTTGGTGATGTAGAACACCAGTTCACCGGCGGCATTGTTTCGCAACATGACGTTGGGCATGCTTGAATCTCCTGTCGTGGAAGGTGAGACGGGCTTCCTGCCCGTCGTCAGATCCGGCTGGAAGCCGGTTCCACACTTTAGTTCAGCGCACCAAATCGAAGGCGTAGTCGGTTTCGCCCAACGTCATGGTGTCCTGGTCCAGTTTCTCCATCACCGCATTCACCAGAGCTTTGAGCATGTACATGGCGCCTTCATAGCCCAGGGTGGTGTCACGGTGCAGGTGGTGACGGTCAAACAGCGGGAAACCGATCCGAACCAGCGGAACTTCATGCTCCTTGCCCTTGTGCAAGGTATCGCGCTGAATGAACTTGCCGTAGGAATTGCCGATCAGGAAATCGGGCTTGTTGCTGAACACCAGCGAACGCAGATGCCAGAGATCCTTGCCGGTATACACTTCAGCTTCCTGACCGTAAGGCGAATCCTTGAGCAGTTTGGTGATGTCCTTGGTCCAGCGCTTGTTCGCGTTGTGACACAGCACATGCAATGGCTCAGCGCCCAGTTCCAACAGGAATTGGCACATGCCGGTCACGAAATCGGGATCGCCGAACACCGAGAAACGCTTGCCGTGCAACCAGGTGTGGGAGTCGGTCATCATGTCCAGTAGCCGACCGCGCTCCAGGGCCAGCGACTCCGGTATCGTCTTGCCGGTGAGTGCCGACACCTTCATCAGGAAATCGTCGGTCCAACTCAGCCCCATGGGGATGCGAATCGAACTGACGGGTTGCTGCCAGGTGTCCTCCACATACTTCTTGGTCTTGGGCAACTGCCACGGTTGCAGCAACAACGTATCAATCGCGTTGGGCGCGTCCTTGATCTCGTCCTGAGTGGTGCCGCCCGCGTACATGCGGAATTCACCGTCGGTCGGGGTGTCGAGAACTTCCTCGGGATCGGATAGGAAGGTGTAATTGACATCCATTTCCTTCAACATCCGCTTGATCACCCGGTAGTTGCCCAGGTAGGTCTCAAAACCGGCCACGATGTTGATCTTGCCGTTGCTGCCGACCGCCTTGCCCTCCATTGAATTCAGGGTGAAGTAGCGCAGGATGCCTTCCAGCATGTTGTCCCAGCCGGTGGTATGGCTGCCGACAAAGCTCGGGGTATGGGCAAATGGAGTGGGGAAATCCATCGGCACCCGCCCGTCCTTCTTGGCATTGGCGATGAAGGCGTTGAGATCGTCGCCGATGACCTCGGCCATGCAGGTGGTGGACACCGCGATCATTTCCGGCTGATACATGGCCTTGGAATTTTCCAAGCCCTCGAACATATTCTTTTGCCCGCCGAATACCGCCGCGTCTTCCGTCATCGAGTCGGAGACGGCGGCGATCGGTTCGCGGAAGTGGCGGTTGAAGTAGGTGCGGAAATAGGCGACGCAGCCCTGCGAGCCGTGGACATAAGGCAGGGTCTTGTAAAAGCCCAGTGCACACAGCACCGCACCCAACGGCTGACAGGCTTTGGCCGGGTTGATGGTCAGCGCCTCGCGCTGGAAATTCAGTTCCTTGTAAGCTTCGGTCGTCGTCCACTGGAATACTTCTTCCAGTTTTTCAAGTGGAGGCGCTTCCTCAAACACCCGTTTGCCGACGAAAGATTCTTGGTATTCCTCAGTGTTGAACAGCGGATAACCCGGTTTAATCGTTTCAACGTCTTGCATGGCTAAATCCTCATTAGCGCGAAGCGCATAACCCAATACGGTGAAAATGTTGGGTTATGGCCTATGACCTCACCCAAGCGACGGGTTTCAGGCGGCCGACTTCAACGCTTCGGTGCCGGCGCGCTTCCAGGGAGCCTGCAAATTCTTCCAGCAGGGATTGTTGATCGTCATGTCCATATCGCGGGCGAAGATGGCGAAACCGTCGTAGCCGTGATAGGGGCCGGAGTAGTCCCAGGAGTGCATCTGCCGGAACGGAATGCCCATCTTGTGGAACACGTACTTTTCCTTGATGCCGGAACCGATCAGATCGGGCTTTAACCGCTCCACGAAGGATTCCAGCTCGAAACTGGTCGCGTCGTCGTAAATCAGCGCGCCATCCTGCACTTCCTTGAAGGTGCGGTCGTAATCGTCGTTATGGGCGAACTCGTAGCCCGCACCGATGATTTCCATCCCCAAATCTTCATAGGCGCCGATGACATGGCGGGGCCGCAGACCGCCGACAAACAACATCACCCGCTTGCCTTCCAACCGGGGGCGGTATTTGGCGATGATCGCGTCCATGACCGATTGATATCTGGCGATGACGCGTTCGGCGTTTTCCTTGATGGTATCGTCGAAGAACGCCGCAATCTTGCGCAGGCTTTCCGCGATTTTGGTCGGCCCAAAGAAGTTGTATTCCATATAGGGAATGCCGTACTTCTCTTCCAAATGCCGGCTGATGTAATTCATCGAACGGTAGCAATGCAGCAGATTCAGCTTGGCGTGACGAGTGGTTTGCATTTCCGGGATCGAACCATCGCCGGACCATTGCGCGATGACCCGCAGGCCGATTTCCTCCAGCAGAACCCGCGAACTCCAGGCGTCCCCACCGATGTTGTAATCGCCGGTAATCGCCACATCGTAAGGCGTGGATTTGAAGCTGTCGTCTTCATCACGGCCGTGCAATACCCAGTCACGCAGCGAGTCATTGGCGACATGGTGACCCAGTGATTGTGAAACACCCCGGAAACCTTCGCAGCGCACCGGCACAACGGTCTTACCAATTTCCCTCGCCGACTTCTTGGCCACGGCTTCAATATCGTCGCCGATCAGGCCAATGGGGCATTCCGACTGAATGGTCACGCCCTTGACCAGAGGAAACAGGGTGTCGATTTCGGCAATCAGTTTGGCCAGCTTTTTGTCGCCGCCGAACACCACATCTTTCTCCTGGAAATCCGAGGTGAAATTCATATCGGCGAAGACATTAACGCCGCTGTGACCCGTCACGTAATTACGACGGCCCGCACGGGAGAACTGGCCACAGCCGATGGGGCCGTGCGAAATGTTGGCGACATCCTTAATCGGCCCCCAGACCACGCCCTTGGCTCCGGCGTAGGCGCAGCCGCGCGCGGTCATCACGCCGGGTAACGCCTTCTTGTTGGCAACGATGCACTTGTTGGATTTTTCCAGAGAGGAATCGTTAGCCATCAGATGCTTGGCGCGTTGCTTGCCGGTGGCTTCCGGGTAGACTTCCAGTACTTCCTGAATCAGTTGTTCGGTTTCTTGGCGGTTCATAGTCATGATATGTTGTACTCCAGTACGACTCAGGCAGGGGCCAGCACGGCTTCCGCAGCGGCGGTCTTGCCGACGATGGACTCGTCTTCCTCGTCGAGGATGCCGAATTCCATCAGCAAGTCTTCCAGTTCGTCCATGGTCAGCGGCTTGGGAATGACCAGCATCTTGTTGTCCACGATCTTGCGCGCCAGATCACGGTATTCATCCGCCTGCTTGGCGGTGGGGTCGTACTCGATGACGGTCATCCGGCGAATTTCTGCCCGCTGCACCACGTTGTCGCGCGGCACGAAATGGATCATTTGGGTGCCCATTTTCTCGGCCAGCGCCTGAATCAATTCAGCTTCCTTGTCGGTCTTGCGCGAGTTGCAGATCAACCCGGCCAAGCGCACCTTGCCGGAAGTGGCATACTTGCAGATGCCCTTGGCGATATTGTTGGCGGCGTACATCGCCATCATCTCGCCGGATACCACGATGTAGATTTCCTGCGCCTTGTTTTCGCGGATCGGCATGGCGAAGCCGCCGCACACGACATCGCCGAGCACGTCGTAGAACACGAAGTCGAGATCTTCCTCGTAGGCGCCTTCTTCTTCCAGAAAGTTGATCGCGGTGATGACGCCGCGCCCGGCGCAACCCACGCCCGGTTCCGGCCCGCCGGATTCGACGCAACGGACGCCGCCATAACCGACTTTCAGCACGTCGTCCAACTCCAGGTCTTCGACCGTACCGGCATCAGCCGCCATTTGCATGATGGTGTTCTGGGCCTTGGCGTGCAGGATCAACCGGGTGGAATCGGCCTTGGGATCACAACCCACGATCATGACTTTCTTGCCTTCAGCGGCGAGGCCTGCCACCAGATTCTGGGTGGTCGTCGATTTGCCGATGCCGCCTTTCCCGTAAATTGCACATTGACGTATTGCCATTGCGGTATTCTCCTATCGCCGGATGCGAAGTTTTTGCTCTCGCTTGGTATTCTTCAACAGTCATGCCAAACATCAATAAGAACTCAACAAGCTGATTTATATCTATTTTTATTTTTCCGACTCCAATGAGCATCCAGTGGCATACATGACAAACGCGGCGTCTTGTACGGTTAGCAACAATCCCCACATTCCCTGTGATCTCCGTCTGCCCAGAGAAGCCTATTGGCCGATCAATCACTGCAACCTGCCAGCAGCGATCTTGGGTGGGCTGACCTTTCAGCGCCATCCCGCGCCCTTGCTGATTGATGGGGTCGCGGAATTGCATACCCGAATGCTCCGGCTGCTTTCTGCCCTGGACGAACCGGGGGCGCGGGCGCGGCAATTCATGGATTACATGACGGTTTATTTCCGACTGGAGGCGCTGGAAGAGGCAGGGCTGACGCCGGGCCAGTCCAAAGCCAAATTGCGTGGGCGAGCCGACTATTTGCGGATGGTGCGCGGTTGGGCGTTTGATCCCAACAGTCAGGAAGGGGCCGTGCTAAAAAGCTGGGTGGAGTCGCGCTTTGGCCTGCTGACCCGTTATCACAACGGCCTTATTGACAGTGACGACCGGAATGACGCCTGGCTGCATTATCAGGAAGCCCGTAGTCATGGCCTGTACAACACCAACGCGCTGGAAGCGCAACTGGACTTGCTGTACACCTATTGCCAGTATGAATTGCACCGCTCCCAGCCAGACGCATTGCATCTAAATCTGTATCGCGGCTTTAACCAGTTCAGCGACGATCAGATGCTGGTCAAACTGGACCGCCGCCGCCTGATCGTGCTGCTGAATAACCTCAGTTCGTTTAGTGTCAACCGTGAACGGGCTGAAGAGTTTGGCGATCACTTATTGCGGGTGCAAGTCCCCGTGAGCAAAATATTTTTCTACAACCGGGTATTGCCGGGGATGCTGAAGGGCGAGGATGAATATGTGGTGATCGGCGGGATTTACGAGGTGGAAAGATTGTGTTGAAAGCCGGTCCGATCAGGCCGTGCGCGACATGCTCATGACCAATTTTCTTGCAGCGCAGATGGACTACGTTTTTTTCCTCTACGGCTTGAGTTTTATCCTGCTGGCCGTAGTCGTCCATCCCTTGAGCCATCGCCCCAGCGCCGCGCGGCCGTGGGCCTGGCTGGCGGGGTTTGGCCTGCTGCACGGTGGCAACGAGTGGCTGGACCTGCTGGTGTTGTCCGCAGGCGACTATCCTGCTTTTGCCGGGCTGCGGCTCGTGGTTATGGCGGCATCGTTTCTGTGCCTGTTGGAATTCGGTCGCGGTGGGATGAGCGCGCTGGGCGGACGGGCGCCAGGGCGCTGGATCGCGCTGCCGCTGCTAGCGTTGGCGTTGGTGGGCGCGCTGGCGGGGATGGCGGGTTTGAACGCCGGAGTCCGCTACGCCCTGGGGCTGACCGGTGGACTCTGGTCGGCCTGGGTACTGTGGCGCTGTCGGGACCATGCCCGTTTCGGCCGTGGTGCGCTCGGCTTCGCTGCCGCCGCGATGGTGCTGTACGCGCTCGTCACCGGCACCATTGTGCCGAAGGCGGCGTTCTTCCCGGCTTTGATGCTCAACCACGAGTCCTTTCTGATCCTGACCGGCTTTCCAGTCCAACTCCTGCGCGGGGTACTGGCGGGGATGATCGCTCTGGGAATTTGGAGGTATGCCGAAGCCACCCGGCCTATCGTCGCCAACCGCCCGTTTCTCCAGCAACGTGAAAATCTGCTGCTACCGTTGCTGGCCACGGTGTTGATCGTCGGTTGGGTCGCCACCGAGTGGGTGGGACAATCCACCCACCGGGAGCAAATGGCGCGGATTTTGACCTTGGCCAAAGCCGGCGTCGCCGCCGTCAATGAACAGCGTATCGCCCGACTGGCGGGCGCGGCTTCCGATCTGACGGCTCCGGACTACCTGCGCCTGAAACAGCAGCTCATGCGCTTGCGCCAGGCCGCCGAAGACGTCCGTTTCTACTATCTCATGCGCCGGGAGGGCGAGCGGGTTGTTTTCCTGGCGGATTCCGAACCGCCCGGTTCCCCGGACGAATCTCCGCCGGGGCAGGAGTACCTGGCGGCGACGCCGGTGCTACTTGGGATATTCGAGCGGGGCGGTTTCGCGGTGGAAGGCCCGGAAACCGATGCCTGGGGAACCTGGTTCAGCAGCCTCGCCCCGGTGGTCGGAGAGTCTGGTCGGCCGCTCGCCGTGCTGGGCGTGGACATCGCGGCCCAGCGCTGGCTGGCGCAGATCGCCCGGAACCGTCTGGCACCGATTCTCATTACTTTGCTACTAGCGACGCTGCTGCTTTTCCTGCTGGTGTCGCAGCGACGCAATCGGGAAGCGCTGGACGCGCTGCGCGAGCGCGAACAGCGCTTGAGCAAGATCGCCTCCCAGGTTCCCGGGATGCTCTATCAATTCAAAATGTTTCCCAACGGCCTCGTCGGCCTGCCCTACACCAGCGAAGGGATTCGCTCGATATTCCAGCTAGAGCCCGAACGGGTCCACGACGATGCCAGCGCGATCTTCGATACGGTGCATCCGGATGACCTGGAGCGGGTCAGAGCCTCTACTTTCGAATCGGCGGAAACCCTGCAACAGTGGAAGTGCGAGTTTCGAGTCATCCTGGCCGGCGGGGCCGTGAAGTGGCGCTACGGCAACTCGATGCCCCAGCGCGAGCCGGACGGCAGCGTGCTCTGGCATGGGTTTATCACCGACATCACCGAGCAGAAACAATACGAGACGACGCTGAACCGGGCCAGAGAGCTGGCGGAAACCGCCAACCGCGCCAAGAGCGAATTTCTGGCCAACATGAGCCACGAAATCCGCACGCCGATGAACGGGGTAATCGGCATGACCGGTTTGTTGCTGGATTCGGAGTTGAACTCCGAGCAGCGCCAGTACGCCGAAATCGTGCGGTCCAGCGCCGAGTCGCTGCTGGCGATCATCAATGAAATCCTGGATTTTTCCAAGATCGAGGCCGGCAAGCTGGATTTGGAGATGCTGGATTTCGATCTGCGCACCGCCGTGGAAGATACAGCCGAGATGTTGGCGATCAAGGCGCAGGAAAAGGGTTTGGAGTTGAATTGTCTGATTGATCCGCGGGCGCCGTTTTTGCTACGCGGCGACCCTGGCCGCTTGCGGCAGATCCTTATCAACTTGATCGGGAATGCCGTCAAGTTCACTGGCCGGGGTGATGTGACCGTTCGCGTGGGCGTGGAGGTGGAGGACGACCAAAAGGTCACCCTGTTGTTCCAGGTGAGCGACACCGGGGTGGGCATCCCCCCGGATCGCATCGGCGCGCTGTTCGCGCCGTTCGTTCAGGTGGATGGATCGACCACCCGCAAGTACGGCGGGACCGGTCTCGGTCTGGCGATTTCCAGGCAACTGGTCGGCTTGATGGGTGGGCGCATCGGTGTGGATAGCATCGAAGGGCGAGGCTCCACGTTCTGGTTTACGGTCGTATTCGGCAAGCAGACCGAACCGCAGGTTGCGGACCTGCCGCAGGTCGATCTGGAAGGCATGAAAGTGCTGGTGGTCGACGACCACGAAACCAATCGTTTGCTGGTGGCGGCGCTGCTGAACTCGTGGCGCTGCCGCTTTGCCGAGGCCGCGCACGCCGATGAGGCGCTGGCGCTGCTGCGCGAGGCGGTACGGGAAGACGATCCGTTTCATGTCGCGCTGCTGGACATGCAGATGCCGGAGATCGACGGCGCCGAACTGGGTCGCCGCATCAAAGCGTGTCCGGAAGTCGGCGGCACGCCGCTGGTTATGATGACCTCGATGGGTCAGCGCGGCGACGCAGGTCGTTTGCGACAAATCGGTTTCGCCGGCTATTTCACCAAGCCGGTGCGCCAATCGCATCTGCGCGAGTGCCTGGCGATGATCCGGGGTCGCGCGACACAAGCGCGGGAACTGGCGGCGGACAAGTTGATTACCCGGCATCTGATTGCCGAGGCAGCCCAGTGCCGCAGCCGCATTCTGTTGGCCGAGGACAATGCGATCAACCAACGGGTGGCGCTGGCGATCTTGAAGAAGCTGGGCTATCGGGCCGATGCCGTCGCCAATGGTAAAGAGGCCGTTGCGGCGTTGCGCGATATCCCCTACGACCTGGTGTTAATGGATTGTCAGATGCCCGAGATGGACGGTTACGAAGCGGCCCGCTCGATCCGCGACCCGCACTCCGGCGCGCTTCGCCCAACGGTGCCCATCGTGGCCATGACGGCCAACGCTATGAAGGGCGACCGGGAAAGGTGTATCGAAGCCGGCATGGACGACTACATTTCCAAGCCGGTGCAGCCCCGCGACCTGGCGGATACGCTTGATCGCTGGCTGGGCCGCAGTCAGGCAGGTTCCGCCTCGTAAGCCCGCGCCGGTCCGCGCTGCGGCCGGCGGGATTTTTACAGCCCCTTGATGATCCTCTAGAAATTTCCAGTTTCTGGCCTAAGGTTTACACAGGGTCGGCCATCGGCTCGATCTTGTTTGAAAACCCCAAAGAAGGATCGTTATTATGATAAAACTCAAAAACTTGTTGAGTATTCTGGCCGTATTGTCATTCATGCTGACAAGCTCTTCCTTTGCGGCCCGCGAGAAGTTCGGCGCCGACCTGCGGCATGAAGAGGTCAAAAAGGAGTTGCGGACCATCAAGCCGTCCAAGGAAGAATTCAAATGGAAGATGGTCATGCCCTGGACCGAGGGCCTCCTGTTTTACGACATGGCCCAGCATTTCGCCGATACCGTCGCTCTCGCCTCGGGTGGCCGGCTGGAAATCAAACTTTTCCCGGCTGGCGCGCTGGTCGGCGCGATGGAAAGTTTCGATGCCGTCAGCAAGGGTTCGGCCCAAATCGGTCACGACTGGCCCGGTTACTGGAAGGGGAAGAACGAAGCTTTCGTGGCGTTCGCCTCGGTGCCTTTCGGTCTGGATACCGAGGGCTACAACATCTGGCTGTACGAGCGCGGCGGCCTGAAGATGATGCAGGACCTGTACGGGCAATATAACCTGTACGCGCTGCCCGGCGGCAACGGCGGCCAGGAGATGGGCCTGTTCTCCAATAAGAGAGCCACCAAGATGGCGGATTTCAAGGGCCTGCGCGTGCGCACTCCCGGTTGGTACATGGACATCATGAACGGCCTGGGCGCCAGCGTAACGCCCCTGCCCGGCGGCGAGGTTTATCTGGCGCTGGAGCGCGGCGTCATCGACGCGGCCGAATTCAGCACCCCGGCCATGAATTATCCCATGGGCTTCGACGAAATCACCAAATACGTCATCGAGCCCGGCGTGCATCAGCCCTCGGTTCAGTGCGCGTTCTTCATCAACAAGGATGCCTGGAACAAGTTGCCATCCGACCTGAAATGGATCGTCGATACGGCTGCCAAGGAAACCCAGCTCTGGTCCACCGCTTGGCAGGAAAATCTCAATATCGAGGCGATTAATCGCTTCAAGGGCAAGGTCGAATTTGTGCGCATGGACGACGAGACCATTACCAGCTTCGCGAAGCGGACCAAGGAATACCTGGATGAACTCAAAGCCAAGTATCCCGACGTGAAAAAGGTACTCGATTCCCAAGATAAATTCCGCAAGGACTTCGCCGAATGGCGCGAAATCCGCAGCGGCGTGACACCGTGGCCGCTGGACGATTACATCGCCGGCAAACGTACTCAATAACCCTCAATCCCTTCACTCCAATCCCGATTGTATTCACAGAAGGACGTGGGGCCGGCTTCCAGCCCGTTAAGGCCGGCCCCACCTCTTCCCCTGCCGGGCTGCCGGGAATCACCGGACACTGTTATGGAGGGATGGCTCATGCTCAAAATCGCTCGGACAATCGACGCCCTGAACGAGAATGTCGGTTATTACAGCGCTTTTCTGGTTCTTCCCCTGCTGGGCGTCGTCAGCTATGAAGTGGTCATGCGCTACGGCTTCAATGCGCCCACCTCCTGGGGATTCGAAGCCACGACCTTTCTCTACGGCGTGCACTTCGTGTTGGGGCTGGGCTATACCCACAAATACAACGGTCACGTCGCCATCGATGTCTTTGAAGCCAAACTGGAGCGCCGTTCCCGCACCCTGCTTAGAATCGTGGTCAACCTGATCGTTTTTATCCCGACCATGGGCTTGATAGCCATCTGGTCGGTGATCTATGCCAGTACGGCCTGGATGCAGTGGGAAGTGGCTTCCACCTCTTGGGCTCCACCACTTTACCCCTTCAAGACGCTCATGGCCTTCGGTTTCACACTGCTGTTTCTGCAGGGCATCGCCAAACTGATCCAGGATTTCCACAGCCTGAAAGCTTCCGACTAGGTCGGCCTTCTTCGGAGAAAAACGCCCATGAGTTCCGAATTGCTGACCCTTCTGATGTTCGTGACCCTGATTGTCTGCATTCCCCTGGGACATCCGCTGGCCATTACTCTGGCCGCTGTCGCCACTTTGTTCGGCCTGATCGACAATGGCTTCAACGTGCCGGCCCTGCTCGATCTGTTCGTCAACAACAACTGGGGTACCTTCCTGAATTACACCCTGGTAGCGATTCCGCTGTTCATTTTCATGGCGCAGATTCTGGATCGCTCCAAGGTATCCGAGGGACTGTTCGACGCGCTCTATCTGTCGTTGGGCAAGGTACGCGGCGGACTGGGTCTGGCGGTGATCGTGGTCAGCACGGTGTTCGCCGCCACCACCGGCATCATCGGCGCCTCCGTGGTGGCCATGGGCCTGATGGCGGGGCCGGCGCTGTTGCGGCGCGGTTACGACCGGGGCATGTCGGCCGGGATCATCTGTTCGTCCGGTACCCTCGGCATTCTGATTCCGCCGAGCATCATGCTGGTGGTGTACGGCGGATTGACCGGCTTGAAGGAAACCTCGGTCGGCAACCTGTTCGCGGGCGCGATTCTGCCGGGTTTGGTGCTGGCCGGGCTGTATATGGGCTATGTCGCCATCCGCTGCGGCATCAACCCCCGCTTGGGTCCGCCCGTGCCCGTCGAGGAGGACATCCACACTGCCGGGCAGAAGGCCGTCATGATCCTGAAGAGCTTTCTGCCGCCGTTCGGCTTGATCCTGCTGGTGATGGGCACCATCCTGGCCGGAGTCGCCACGCCCACCGAAGCCGCCGCGCTGGGCGGAGTCGGGGCGTTGATCCTGGCGGCCCTCAACCGGAAGTTGACCTGGGAGGTGATCGTCCAATCCTCGCTGTCCACGCTGCGCACCACGGCCATGATCATGCTGTTGTTCGTTGGCGGTAAACTGTTCAGCGTGGTGTTTCTCAGTATCGGCGGCGGCGACGTGGTTGCCGATCTGCTGCTGGGCATGGATGTCAGCCCTTACGTGGTGTTGGCGATCATGATGAGTGTGGTGTTCTTTCTGGGCATGTTCATTGACTGGGCGGCGATCCTGTTGGTCGCCGTGCCGATCTTTACCCCGATTGCGCTGGATCTCGACTTCAACCCCCTGTGGTTCGCCATGCTGATCTGCGTCAATTTGCAGACTTCGTTTTTGACTCCACCGTTCGGTTACGCGCTGTTTTATTTCAAGGGGGTCGCGCCGGTTGAGTACACCATGGGTGATATCTACAGGGGCATTTTGCCTTTCGTCATGATCCAAATCCTGGGCTTGATCCTGATGATTACTTTTCCCGGCCTGATTACCTGGTTGCCGTCCCTGTTTTTCGGTAGCCCATAAGCGCATGATGGATCACAAACCGGGGTGGATTCGAATAGTTTGAATCCACCCCGGCGATTATTCGCGCTCGATGGGGACTAGAAAAACCGGAATTTTTGGGCTGCGGGCTTTCATGAGCACCTTGTGGGCCACCGACCCCATGAACATTTCACCCAGGGCGGTTTGGCCGTGGGAGCCCAGCACAATCAAATCCGCGCCGATCCGCTTGGCTTCATCCAGGATGACCTGCGCCGGGTGTCCTTCCACGACGCGCATCTCGGCCACCACCGTTTGCGCTTCGGGGTGCAGGTGGTCCGCGCAAAACTTCTCCAGTCGCCGGTGCATTTCCCGGTTAACCTGTTCGAAACCTTTTTGATGCAAGGTTTTCAGTGCATCGGGTGGCACCATGGTTTCAACCAGGGATTGCGCATAGTCGCTCATCGGCTCCAGCGCATGGACTACATGAATTTTGGCGTCATACTGCTTGGCTAGGGAGAAGGCATGATTAAAAACATACGCTCCATGAGGACCCAGATCGGTGGCATAGAGGATCGTGCGAATTGTGTAATCCATGGCGGCGCTCCAAAAGGCTGCGGACTAGGTGAAGAGCAGCGAATTGGAGCTAGGATAACACAATGGCGATTCGGCCTCCGGCGTCACTCCTCGGGGCCAAAACATTGGGAATAATCGCAACAGACCGCGCAGGAGGGTGCGCGGCAGAGATAAACGCCTTCCTCAATACACAATTGCTTGTAGAGAAATTTCTTCCACTTCATGTCGTGGTCGTTTTTCGCCGCCAGCGTCGGAAAGTTGCGTTGCATCAATTCGCTTAAATCCCGCCGCGACCACAAGCCCAAATCCTCCCAGAGATGA
>JBATDL010000046.1:0-3075 GCA_049663445.1 Candidatus Competibacter sp. | reverse complement strand
GACCTGAACCCTCTGAAGTGAAACCACCCAGTCCTGAATGCGGGCCAATGGTTATGGCCCGAGCACGGTGGCTATTTGCCGTTGCGCACGTTTTCCACCAGGGCGACCAGATCGTGATCGGCCAGATCGCTCAGGCCCCGAATTAATTCGGTGAACAGCAACGGCCGCTGGATGATGATGTCCCGGATGTCGCTGGAGATCTGGCCCGCCACAGCCAAAAACAGATCCACGTCTTCCCCCAACTCGGCGGCCAGCCGCCGGATCGTTTGCTCCGGGGGCGGCGGCATTTCGCCACGCTCGATCTTGCTCAGGTAAGCAGGCTCTACGCCGATCCGCCGGGCTGTCTGTCGGACCGAATAGCGGCGGTTGGCTTGGCGGCACTGTTCGCGCAGTTGCCGGGCATACCCTCCAAAATGCGTTTGCATCGTTACCACCCCCTAACTTCTTAAGCTTTTAGTCGGATTTTTGACTCATTCGTGCTACTAAAACATCGATACAGCGTTCCTGGAAAACCCATGATTCCTGTATGTCTGTATCTGCCGCGAGAATTACGCAAAATAAAGGCCAACTATTCTTACGGGTATTTCAGAGGGGCGAAGCTCATCGGTGGGGAACGAACGATGAAGTGCTTGGACTTTAGTTGTTCTTTAGATAACTATCTAGCGCAGCAAGATTAAATCAAGCAGCGCGGTGTTCTTGTCCGCGTATTTTAATCGTGACGGGGGAGGGCTGCGGCGGGGGTTCAAACGGCTTTGAAAAGCGGCGGCGGAGTGGATGACCCGCCTCGACGGTTTCAAATTGAAACCGGTTCAACGAGGGCTGTTTCAAATTGAAACCGGAGGATTTGGAGCGGGTTCAGAATCCAATCCGATACTCTTTCATTCGGCGCCACAGGGTGGTCCGACTCATTCCCAGATCCTTGGCGATTAGGTTGGTGTTGCCTTGGTGAAGTTCGAACAGTCGAGCGATTTCCGTGCGTTCGATCTGTTCCAGCCGGGAAAGCCCGCTGGCGTCGGAAGAAAGCTGCGGCAGCCATTCGCCGGCCTCGATCATGTCCTCGGAGTGCAGGATCAACGCCCGTTCGATCAGGTTTTCCAGCTCGCGCACGTTGCCTGGGTAATCGTAGTGGAGCAGGCCCTGTAGGGCCTCCACGCTAAAACCGGTGGCTCGGCTGTTGAACTTGTGACGGTATTTCCGCAGGCAGTGCTCCGCCAGCAGGGGAATGTCTTCGATTCGCTCCCGTAGCGGCGGGACATGGAGGGGGAAAACGTTGAGCCGGTAATACAGATCGCTCCGGAACCGACCGTTTTGGATTTCGGCTTGCAAATCCCGGTTGGTCGCTGCAATCACCCGCACGTCAGCCCGCCGGTACTCGTTCTCGCCGACTCGGCGGAAGCGCCCGTCCTGCAAGATTTGCAGCAGCTTGACTTGCAGGGCCGGACTCATTTCGCTGACTTCATCCAGCAATAGCGTGCCGCCATCGACGGTCTCGAACAGCCCCTTGCGATCCTGCACGGCACCGGTGAACGCACCGCGCTTGTGACCGAACAGCTCGCTCTCCAGCAGGGTTTCGGGCAGCGTCCCGCAATTTTGTTCGATGAACGGTTTGTCCTGGCGCGGGCCGCGCAAGTGAATGTGGCGGGCCAGCAGGGTTTTGCCGGTGCCGGTTTCACCGGTCAGTAATACCGTTGCCGCATTGTCGATCACCTTGTCGAGCAGATCGAAAACGTGCCGCATGGCCAGACTTTGCCCGACGACGGCGCCCACGAAGCCCAGTTCCCTGCCGATCTCCTTTTTCAATAACAGGTTTTCGTCTTCCAGTTGTTCGTTGGCGGCTTGCAGCTTCTTGAGCAGGCGCTGGTTTTCCATGGCCAGCTCGTAGTGCTCCAGCGCCCGCTGGACCGTGAGCTTGAGTTCCTGCCGATCCCAGGGTTTGTTGATGTACTGGTAGATGTGGCCTTGGTTGATGGCCTGCACCAGCGCGGCGGTATCGGTGTAGCCGGTCAGGAGTATGCGGATCGCGTTGGGCTTGATCACGATGGCGTGCGCCAGCAGTTCCGCACCGCTCATTTCCGGCATGCGCTGGTCGGCGATGATCAGGGCGATGTCCCGTTGTGCTAACAGCGCCAGCGCCTCGGCCCCGTTTGAAGCCGTGAACACCTCATAGTCCCTCGCAAAGGTCAGGGTGAGGCTGCGGAGGATTTCCTGCTCATCGTCGACGATGAGCAGGCCATGCTTCATGGCGCTCTCCTGATCGGCTGCACTGGCAGTTCGACCGTAAATTCGCTGCCCTGATGGACGGTGCTGGTCACCCGGATTCTTCCCCCGTGTTTTTCGACGATGCCGTAGCTGATGCTGAGCCCCAATCCGGTTCCCGTGCCCACCGGCTTGGTGGTGAAAAACGGATCGAAAACCTTGGACAGGCTCTCCTCCGCGATTCCCGCGCCGTCGTCCCGGATGACGACTTTGACCCAATCACCCTCGGCTCGCGTCCCGATCCAGACGTTGCCTTTGCCGGGGATGGCCTGAGCGGCATTTTGCAGCAGGTTCATAAAGACCTGGTTGATTTGTCCGGGCAAACATTCCACCTGGGGTAGGGAATGATACTCCCGGTGAATGGCAATACGATCCTGGTATTGTTTGGCGAGCAGGCTCAGAGTCGATTCGATACCTGTGTGCAAATCGACCGGGATCAGGCCGATGTCGTCGGTGCGCGAAAAAATGCGCAGATCCAGCACGATTTTCCTGATCCGCTCCGTGCCTTCCCGGCAACTGGCGATCAGCTCCCGCAGGACGTTCAGGGTATCGAAGGATTCCTGATTGCGCGCATCGCCCCGACGACGGGCCGGGCCGTCGGGAACGCCCTCGCCGGCGTAGTCTTCGAGCGCCGCCGCCAAGTGCTCGGTATATTCTTCGATAAATTCCAGATTGCTGTGGACGTAGCTGGTGGGGTTGTTCAACTCGTGGGCGACGCCGGCCACCAGTAGTCCCAGCGACGCCATCTTTTCCGACTGCACCAGTTGTTGCTGGGCTCGGGTCAAGTCCCCGTAAGCGGTTTCGAGCTGCTGGTGGCGC
>JBATDL010000045.1:0-2839 GCA_049663445.1 Candidatus Competibacter sp. | reverse complement strand
TAAAAAGGTGTCCACCGGCCCCGGCGCGGCGCGGCCCCCGACGCCCCGGTCGCTGAGATCGAAGGCCGGTTTGGTCAGGTCGAGAAAGTTGTAGTCGCCGTTGCCGAAAGCCATCAACGCCGCTGGCTCGCGACCGCCGGCGCCGCGCAGCAGGCCCGGATCGAGCCGGGCGTAGCCTTGGCGGTCGGTGACCACTTTGCCCAGTTCGCCGTTGTTGCGGGCGTACAGCCGCAGTTCGATGCCCGGCAACGGTTTGGCGCCAGCCAGCGAGCGGGCGAACACATGAAAACCATCATCGCCACGCAGAGTGAGCAGGCCGATGTCGGAGACCACCAGCCATTGTGTGGCCCGGTTTTCGTAGCTGTCCGGATCCTGGCTGACCAACCCAGCGGAGACAATGTAGATGCCCGGTTGCGGATCGCGCAGAATCTCGCTGATCGGGATGGCGGTGGTCACTTCCTGATTACGTTCACCGCTGGCCAGGGTCAGGGTGCCTTCCCACACCTGTTCGCCGGAGTGCTCGGCGATGGCGTTGAGGTCGTAGCCGTCCAGCAGGTTGGTGATGCGGCGGTTTTCGATCTCCCGCAGTAGATTGCGGTCGTTGATCCGCAATACCCGCAGTCGCGCCGCGTCCAGGTTGACGCTGGTCAAAGGCAGGTGCTGACCACCGGTCTTGGGTAACACGTAGGTGGTGCCACGGAAGCCCAGAACCGGTTCGCGGTCCTCGACCTTGGCGGTGAACTCCTGGCTGACGCGGGTTTTCTCGCCGGCGGCGGAGGGGATGCCGGCCCGGGCGGTGATCGTGTAGCTTTGGCCGTGGCTGACCCCTTCCACGCACAGTTGCCGTTCCTTGGCGCTGGCGACCGCCTGGATGGCGGGTTGGACCAGCAGATAATCCTCGTAGTGAATCCGCCGGTCCCTGGTCAGATCGTCGGAGAAATTCAGGCAGATTTTCGGGGTGGCGCTGTCGGATTCGACCGAGACGCCTTTGATTTGGAAGGCGTTGGCGTCGGCCAGCTCCTGGTAGCGCTTGGCGATGCGAGGGTTGTCTTCCAGTTCCAGCCCTTCGCGAAACGCGGCCATGGCTGATTTGGGCGACCGGTTCTGGTCGTACAGTTCACCCAGCCAGAACAGGGCGCGGGCGCGCTCGAACGGCGCGCGCGCCGCTTGAAGGGCGTTCCAGGCCGCCTGCCGGGTACGTTCCCGTGCCTGCTGCCGGTTTTCCGAACCGTTTTTGTCTTCTTGCGCCAGAACATGCCAGATTTGGCTTAAATCCAACCAGACCGCCGCTGGGGCGCCGGCGGCCAGTGCCGTTTCGTAGCGCTCGACGGCGGCGGTTCGGTTGTTTTGCCGGGCCTGTTGTTCGGCCTGTTGCGTCAGTATGGCGGCGGGCTGCCCGGCGGGGTTGCGGTTGTCGCGAATGGATTGCAGATACTGGGCGGCGGCCACCGCCAGCGTCGGATCGTCGAAGGCGCGGGCGCCAGTCGACAGCAGCAGCGCCAGCAGAAAGAACGGAAGCACTAAACGGCGCATCGTGGGCTCCTTGAGATCATGAGGGCGGGGGCGGCGTGGAGGCGTGCCCCGACGCTCGCCACAATCGCAGGCTATGTTTGATAGTATTGATAATAGCGGGTTCCGGCGTGGCTGGCCGGGTACGAATGTGGCCCTCGCCCGGCCCGGACGGCAAGGCTCGCGAGAAATTTGTGGCTGCGATGGATATTCCAGTGGAACAAGGATTGATACTTATGAAAAAATACGATGAATTATTCATTGCAGCCTATCGGTTCCCAACCGTGATCGATTCGGAGGGTTATCGGCCGAACGTTGGCATCATTCTGTGTAACGAAGAAGGACGCCTCTTCTGGGCGAAACGGATCGGGCAGCGTTCCTGGCAGTTTCCCCAGGGTGGCATCCAGCGGGATGAATCGCCCGAGCAGGCCATGTTTCGCGAGCTGGCCGAAGAAGTTGGCCTGCGGCCAGAACACGTTCAAGTGATCGGCTGCACCAAGGGCTGGCTGCGTTACCGTTTGCCCAAGCGTTTGATCCGGCGCGGTGGCAAGCCGACCTGTATCGGCCAGAAACAGATCTGGTTCCTGCTGCGGATGCTGGGCGGCGAGGAGGCGGTGCGGCTGGATTTATCCGACCGCCCCGAGTTCGACCATTGGCAATGGGTGGACTACTGGTACCCGCTGCGCGCCGTGGTGCCCTTCAAGCGCCATGTCTACTGGCGGGCGCTGTACGAACTGGCCCCGCTGCTGTTTTCCGGACACCCGCCACGACGGGCGCCGCGCAATTCCAGCCTGCCCGAGGCGGGTTTGTCCCGCTCGTCCCCGCCGGACCGGCAACAATCCGTCACCGTGGTCAAGCAGGTGGTCGTACTGCCACTGCGACGGGTGGAGATCGGTCATCACCCCGTCATCACCCGCATGGTGGTTTCGGCGCGGCGGCTGGGTGGTCTGGAGGCGACGCCCACCGTGCCGGCGCTGGAGTCGCCAGTCGTCATGGCATCCCCGGACGAGGTTCGCTCGCCGCACCGCATGCTCCGGCGCTGATGGTTTACTGCTTCGCTGCCTGTTGAGGACGGTTCCATGCTGGACATCCTGCGGCGTATCGTGCAGGACATCAACGCCACCCGCGACTTGAGCGAGGCGCTCAACCTGATTGTGGTCGAAGTCAAGGCCGCGATCCACACCGATGTCTGCTCGGTGTACATGACCGATTACACCCGTGGTGAACATGTGCTGGTGGCCACCGATGGCCTGCGGCCGGGCGCGGTCGGCAAGGTGCGACTGAAACTCGGTCAGGGGCTGACCGGACTGGCCGCCACCCGGGCCGAGCC
>JBATDL010000044.1:0-15311 GCA_049663445.1 Candidatus Competibacter sp. | reverse complement strand
GAACGAAGTGAAGCGGATCATAGTTCAAACTATGGACTTTCAGTCCCATAACTTTCAGTCCGTGGCTAGTCCACGGATGGCGCTTCAGCGCCCATTCTATGCACTTTCAGTGCATAGTGGTTGAATTCGTTTCCGCGCTGAACTAGTACAAACCGTGAGCATCGTCGTGATCGGTGTTGGCTCTGCACTTTCATTATTTTTCTTAGTGTTAATGTGTTCCGGCGGGTATTTTTGAACCGTTTTCTGACGATGGGCGAGTCACGCTTAATTGCGTGAGGTAGGCTAAATATGCTCGTTTGAGGAAGTGCTGGAGGGTCTATGCGCCACTTCATAGCCAGTATCTTATGCTCCGTCGTCTTGCTTCTGGTTCCGCCGTCAGTCTGGGCGGCTTCTCCCGAAATCCCAACCTCTCCTGATCGGGTGGCGTTACCCGGCCATGTATTGCCGGCGCTGTCCCGAGCAACAGTTGTTTCCAGCGACGAGGAAGCGGGCAGTCAGGCGCTAACGCTTACTATTGTTCTGCGTCGCGACGACCAGGCGGGTTTTGAGCAGTATTTGCGAGATGTGTATGACTCGCGGTCTCTCGAGTATCAGCGTTTTTTATCGCTGCCCGAGATTATTGAGCGATTTGGTCCTTCACATGAAGCTTACACGAGCATACTGAACTATCTGCAAAGCCACGGATTCAGCTTAGTGGAAGGTTCGGCAACCCGCCAGACGCTGTTGGTCCGTGGTACACGAGAAGATGCAGAACGTGCTTTCGATGTTCAAATCAAAGACTACATTCTTGCTGATAAGCGCTTCTACGCCAATGATCGTAATCCACGTCTCCCGGCCGGAATCGGTGCGCACGTCCAAGCCGTGCTGGGACTGTCAAATCTTGCCCAGCCGCAAACGGTCACCAGCCTGGAGAAGGTCGCCTTCATCTGCTCGGTGGCTATTGCTGTTCTGGGAGCCACGGGTTTGGTCACTTGGTGGATCTCTGGCCCGGTGGCTGCTCTCTGTCTGTTTCTCGGCTTCCTTCCGCTGTTCCCTCAAAAACTGATCCCGATCCCCTATAACTTTCCTATTCCGGGGCTAACAGGCGGTAAGCCTTTGTCCACCTTGGCTCGCGCCAATACCGGTAAATTATCGGCCAGCACCCAAGTGAGCGTCCCGACCGGCGCAGGCCAGACTATTGGGATCACTTCCTTTAGCGACTTCGATATCAACGACGTGCGCGACTTGATCGCGTATCTAGGCGCGGCTCCCGAGCAAATCAATCGGCTAAGCCGGAGATCGCTCAATGGCGGGGCGCCCCTAGGTCCCGGTCAGGTGGAACCGCTGCTCGACATCGCAGCAGTCATGGCGACAGCGCCAGGGGCCAACGTCGTGGTTTACGACGCGCCATTCACCGGTGCCGGGACGAGCTTCCAGTCATTATTCAACGCGATGATCAGCGACGGCGTTGACATCATCAGCAACAGTTGGGCCTACTGTGAGGATCAGACGACACTGGCTGATGTAGCCAGCATCGATGCAATCCTACAAACTGCAGCTGCCGCCGGAATCAGCGTGTTCAGCGGCAGTGGTGATTACGGTAGCACTTGCCTCAACGGCAGCCCGAATACGGTTCATGTCCCCGCTAGCGCGACCTATATCACTGCGGTTGGCGGCACCACGCTGAACTACGGGCCAGGTTTCACCTACGGCAGCGAAACCTGGTGGGATGGGGCGACGGCCACTCCGCCGACCGGACAGGGTGGATTCGGGGTGAGCCAATTCTTCGGTCGTCCCGCTTATCAGAATGCGCTTAACCCGCAAACGATGCGTTCAGTACCTGATGTGGCGGTGAATGCTGATCCCGCGACCGGCTATATCCTTTGCCAGGCCAGCGATGGCGGTTGCCCCAACGGCAAGCTGTATGGCGGCACTAGTGTAGCCGCTCCGATCTGGGCTGCTTTTACTGCGTTGCTCAACGAAGCCCAAGGTCAGAATATCGGATTTCTCAACCCCTTGATCTATCCCCTTGCCAGCACCGAAGCGTTTAAGGGCGCCGCATCGATGGGTAGCGACTTCGCCCACGTGGGTCTCGGCTCACCGAATCTCGATGTGCTTTATCGCTTGTTGAACGGAATCCCGGAAGGGACGCCAGATGCCGCAGTTTCGGAAGTGCTGTACGCAGGTTCCGTGATCACTGGTGTACAAACACTACCAATGACCTCGTTGCCCGCCGACGGCGCAAGCGCTGGAGTCATCGTAGTGACACTCCGTGACGCCGACGGACACACAGTCAGCGGTACGAATGTGGCGCTGGCGGCCAACAGCGGCAACGTAATGATCGCGCCGGCAGGCACGGCAGTTGCCGACGCCAATGGACAAGCCGTCTTCCTGGTAACCAGTCTAATTCCAGGGACGGTAACCCTCACTGCTACCGACGTTACCGGCAATATCCCGCTTTCGGAAACTGCGGACATCAGCTTCGGTGTTCCGCCCGCCGCCAGCGCCGGCATCAGCGCCAGTCCGACCAGTCTCCTTAACAACGGCGTCAGCGCAACTACCATCACGGTCACGCTCAAGGACGCGCTGAACCGTCCTTCACCTGGCAAGCTGATCACCCTGGTTCAGGGTAGCGGTCGCTCGGTTATCACCGGGCCGAATCCGAGCGTGACCGATGCGAATGGCGAAATCCGCTTCACCGCGACCAACCAGTTCAGCGAAACCGTGACGTACACTGCTGTCAATGTAACGGATGGTGATCTACCCGTGCCCGGCAATGCCACAGTGAATTTCAGTGGGTCCGCCAACCTGTCCTGCGTGGGTAATCCGCCGACGGCCGCTGCCGGATATGCCTTGACGCCCTTCGCCAACGGATTTTTCACGCAAAATCTGTTTTTTGGCAATGTGAACTGGGGCTGTTCGGGCGCATCGAATCCGACATTCAATACAACGAACTCGGTTTATGTCGCCAATTTCGCCACTGGCGACTTGTTCCAATTCGGCCTTGACGGCGGCGTCGTCTCTACCGGCAACAAGCTGTCGAGTCTCGGCCTCACCCTTGGGCAGCCGACCTTCGGCAAGGATGGCCGTCTGTACGCCACCCATGGCGCGACGACCGGCAATTTCACTACCGGCGACATTGTCGAGATCGATCCGGAAACCGGTGCCCAACTCCGGGTTGTTGCCGGCAACCTGACCTGTCCCAGCAGCCTCTCCGTCGATCCGCTGAGCGGCGACCTGTTCTTCGATAACGCTTGCACTGGAGCGGGTTCCGACGATCCGTCACTGTTTCGCGTGCGCAATCCCGGCAGTACCACCCCAACCGTGGAAGTCTATGCCACGTTGCCCACCACAATGGGGAATGGCGCCATGTCATTCGCGCCGGATGGTTCGATCTATGTCGTCATCAACTATTTCGGCAATCCGAACGCGCCCCTTGTGCGGGTATCCGGCACGGACCAGCCGTCGCCGCCAACGATCACCACGCTCTCCGGTATCACCTCGAATTATTGGGTCACTGTTGGCGAGGCCCAGCCGGATGGATCGGCCAAGTCATTAATCGTGCTGGCCTCCAGTGGTCTTGCCTTGGTGGACTTGACCACCAATACGTCGACGCCTCTGACCAATGGCGGCATCGGGTCCGGGGTGATCGGTCCGGATGGCTGTCTCTACGCCACTGCCACCGACACCATTTACAAACTGGCCCCCAGCAGCGGTGGTTGCGGATTCGCTGCAACCAACCCGGCACCCGCGCTGATCTTGTCACCAACGACGGTTTCACCCGACCCCGGGCAGGGATCACCGCAAGCGTTTACCGCCCAGTTCGTCAACTTGGCCGTGCCTGCGGACACCCCGGTATATTTCCACGTAGGGGGAGCAAATGCGCAAAGTAAACTCGGCCGCACCGACGCCAGCGGTAAAGCCACTATTACTTATAGAGGCAATTTTACCGGTAGCGACACCGTAACCGCCAACGCGACCGTGGGCGCGTTGGGCTTTACTTCAAATACGGCGCGTCTGACTTGGGAGGCTGGCAAGCACACCACCTTCCTGAGCTTAAATACCAGCCCGACGAGTTCTACCGTCGGTGTGCTGGTAACGCTGGTAGCGGGTTTGGTGGACGCTTCGGCTGACCCAGCCGCTGCGATTGCGGGTGCGTCGATCCAGTTCTCGGTGGGTGGCCAATCATGCAGCGGTGTCACCAACGCCAGCGGCGTCGCAAGCTGCAATGTGACGTTACCCACGGCGGGATCTTTCACGCTGGCGGCCAACTACGCCGGAACCGCCCAGTTCGTACCGTCTTTCGCCTCGCAGTCGTTCTTCGTGGTCGCTCCGAGCGTGGCGCCCCCACCACCCTGCTACACGGGTCCGCTGCCGGGTGGCGGACAGGCGACCGCTTGCCTCCCCAGTGGCGTACCGCCGACCTGCCAATTCGTCAACCCGGCTTTCGTTTCTGTCGCCAGCACCGGGGTTTCGCCGCCAGCGGGAATCCAAATTCCTTATGGTCTGTTTCAGTTCACGGCGACTGGTTGCGGGAGTTCGATCACGCTGTCATTAACCTACCCGGCCGCGCTGCCGGCTAACGCCAGCTACTGGAAGTTTGGTCCCACCACCGGTCAGCCGGCGCATTGGTACGCGTTGCCGGCAACAGTCAATGGCAGCACGCTCACGGTCGTGCTGATCGACGGTGGCGTGGGCGACAGCGACCTGCAAACGAACGGTAGCATCGCCGATCCCGGTGGCGCGGGTTATGCGGCAGATGGAGTAGCGCCTATTCCGACACTCGACGAGTGGCGGCTGTTGATGTTCGTGCTGCTTATGGCGGCCATTCTTAGTGTGGTGGTGCCACGACTGCGGCGAACCGGACGCTTTTAGGAGGAGTATTCCCGTTTTAAACCCGCCGTGTAACTGCGACTGAATACTGTGGTTACACGGCGTAACCCGAAGCCACGCCCTCAAAACCATAAGGTAACGGTTTCAGTTGCAATACCGGCCCGCTGGCATTGCCCAGTTGCAGCACGCCATGCTCGGCGCATTCGATCAGCGCCACCACCAGCACCGCATAACCTCCATCCGGGTGTCGGGCGGCATCGATCAGCCGGCCAGCGCTCTGGTTGGCATCGGTCTGTGGCGAGAACAAAGGGTCACCGGGCCGGGGCGGATTCGGGCTGTCCACTCGCGCTAGATACGTCCGCCGTTTCAGTTTGCCGAGGTGGTGAGTGCGCGCGACCACTTCCTGCCCGGTGTAGCAACCCTTCTGAAAACTGATTCCCTCCAGCAACTGCAAGTTGAGCATCTGCGGTACGAACGCTTCCACGGTTTCCGGATAGATCGTTGGAATGCCGGCCAGGATATCCAGCAACCGCCACGGTTCCGCTCCCACCGGTGTGAACGCGGTTCCCAGCGCCTCCCACACGGTTTGTATTTCCCGCATCGCTCCATGCAGTTCGAAACGGGGCGTTGGGCCGGGTAGACGGATCAAGGTGATGCCCGTCGATTCCGAAGCGGCGACTTGAACGACTTCGTTCACCGCCGCTGGCACCCCACCCAGAATCTCGGTGAGCCGGGTGGCGGCGTTCGGTCCGGCGATGCCGATTCCAACCCACGTATCGCTGGCGTCTTCCAGCGCGGCCTTGGCCCGCAGCAGGTACTTGCGCAGACGCTCCAAAGTGGATTTCAACAACTCCCTGGGCAGCTCCAGGTACAGATCCCCGCCGCACCGAAACAGTCGCAAGCTGGCCAGTGCTCGGCCCTTGGGACTGCAATACGCACCGACCAGGCTGTGCTCCAGTGTGACCTGTCGAACATCGCAGGTGAGCTGTCCTTGCAGGAAACTCTCGTTGTCGGAGCCGGCGGCGGCGATTAATCCCAAGTGCGACAAGTCACAACGGAGATCACCGCTCAGCGCCGCGCGCAACTCGGATTCTGGTCGGTCGAAGTGCGATACCCGATCCACCGCCAGTACGGCGCCAGCTTGTTGCAGAAAAGCGCTCCACTCGATGTTCATGCGATAAAATCCTAAATTTATTAATTAGTTAATGAGGCTATGGTTCGAGGATTGCGACGATCTTCGTGCCGCCGGCTCGTTGCGTTCGAGGGTTGTGGCTGGCATAATAACCCGACGAAATATAGACTAAAACAACCCCGTTGCCGCAAGAGCACAATTCCTGGGATTTCCAGGGATTTCGTTAGCGGGTGGGGCTAGGATGGTTAGCCGTCGCCATCCCTTAACTCATAGCGAGCTGTCATGAACAAGAACGATGAGCAGACGACGCTGCCACCGCAGCCGGCCGTAACCCCCGACCAATCGCAGGACGCTGAAAAGCCCGGGAAACCCAAGGAATACGGCGGCCCCAAAGGCCCCGAACCCACTCGCTATGGCGATTGGGAAAAAGCCGGGCGCTGCATCGACTTCTAGCCAATCTCCATTTCGGCGGGCGCACCGCCCGGATCGTGCATTTTGCCCGCGAATCCCTTGCCATGTCTCTGGAACCCCGGCCAGGGTTTGGTTGTTGTTTATTGCATCGCACAATAAAGTCGTTTTTACTTCGTCACGATGTTAACTACATGTTAACGAGGAGAGCTGTAATGCTAGCCAACAAACGGCCGCTGTCGCCGTTCATGATCGGTCCCTACTACAAACCGCAAATGACTTCGATTCTATCCATCACCCACCGCGCCACCGGCACGGCGCTGGCGGTGGGCACTCTGCTCTTGGTGTACTGGCTGGCCGCCGCCGCGCTCGGCCCCGAGGCTTATGAACACGCTCAAGCCATACTGGGGTCGATGCTGGGTCAATTGCTGCTGTTCCTGTGGACTTGGGCACTGTTCTACCACATGGCCAATGGCATCCGCCATCTGTTCTGGGATGCCGGCTACGGCTTCGAGATGGAAGATGCTACCAAATCCGGTTGGTGGGTCGTGTGGTCCTCCATCATCCTGACCTTGCTGTGCTGGCTGATCGCCGCGCCCTGAGGAGAGACATCATGAGCATTCGTACCCCGCTCGCCCACGCTCGCGGTCTGGGCACCGCCAAAGACGGTACCCACCACTGGTGGTTGCAACGCGTCACCTCCGTCACCCTGGTGCCGCTGGTGGTGTGGTTTGCCTTTTCCCTGCTGTCGGTGTCCCATGCCGACTATGAAGGGTTCCAACACTGGTTGAGCAATCCCATCAACGCTGGTCTGATGATTGCCTTGGTCCTCACGGCGTTCTACCACGCCAGTTTGGGCATGCAGGTTATCTACGAGGATTATGTCCAGCCGGAGTGGGCCAAATACACCGCGCTGCTGGTCACACAATTCGTATTGTTCCTGCTGGGTATCATTACTGTCGTCGCCGTGCTCAAAGTCGCACTGGCCTGATGCCCACCACCGGAGGCTGAGGTTTCATGTCCAACGCATACAAACTGGTTCATCATAATTATGACGTGGTGGTGGTCGGCGCCGGCGGTGCCGGGCTGCGCGCCACCTTCGGCATGGCGCAGAAAGGATTGAAGACCGCCTGCCTGACCAAGGTTTTCCCCACCCGTAGCCATACCGTGGCCGCCCAGGGCGGCATGTCGGCGTCGCTCGGCAATATGGGGCAGGATCTATGGCAGTGGCACATGTACGATACCGTCAAGGGTTCCGACTGGCTCGGCGACCAGGATGCCATCGAATATATGTGCCGCGAAGCGGTTCCGGCAGTCATCGAACTCGAACATTACGGTGTGCCGTTCTCGCGCACCGAGGAAGGTAAGATCTACCAGCGTCCGTTCGGGGGCATGACCACCAACTACGGTGAAGGCACCGCCCAGCGTACTTGCGCCGCTGCCGACCGCACCGGCCACGCCATTCTGCACACCCTGTACCAGCAGGCGCTCAGGCACGACGCCGAGTTTTTCATCGAGTACTTCGCGCTCGACCTGATCATGGATGATGAAGGCGCCTGTCGCGGCGTGGTAGCCTGGGATTTGTCCGACGGCTCGCTGCATGTGTTCCGCGCCCACCAGACCGTGCTGGCCACCGGGGGCTACGGCCGCGCCTACTTCTCGGCGACCTCCGCCCACACCTGCACCGGCGATGGCAACGGCATGGTGCTGCGCGCCGGGTTACCGTTGCAGGACATGGAGTTCACCCAGTTCCACCCGACCGGCATCTACGGTTCCGGCTGCCTGATGACCGAAGGCTGTCGTGGCGAGGGCGGCTATCTGACCAACTCGCTGGGCGAGCGCTTTATGGAGCGCTATGCGCCGAACGCCAAGGATCTGGCTTCCCGTGACGTGGTGAGCCGCTCCATGACGATTGAAATCCGCGAAGGCCGCGGCGTCGGCGAGCATAAGGACCACATTCACTTGCACCTGGAGCACTTGGGTGCCGACGTCATCAACGAGCGGCTGCCGGGCATCGCCGAGACCGCTCACATCTTCGCCGGGGTCGACGTGACCAAGGAGCCGGCGCCGGTGCTGCCGACCGTGCATTACAACATGGGTGGCATTCCGACCAATTATCGCGGCGAGGTGGTCATCCTCAAGGATGGCAACCCCGATCATATCATCCCCGGCCTGATGGCCATCGGCGAGGCGGCCTGCGTGTCGGTGCATGGCGCCAACCGCCTGGGCTCCAACTCGCTGCTCGATATCGTGGTGTTCGGCCGCGCCGCCGCCGACCGCTGTGCCGAGCTGACCCAGCCCAACAGTCCGCACAAGGCCACGCCGCAAGAGGCCGTCGATCAGATCGTTGCTCGCTTCGATGGCCTGCGCCATGCCAAGGGTGAAAACCCGACCGCCAGCTTGCGGATGCGGATGCAGCGGACCATGCAGAACCATGCTGCGGTGTTCCGCACCGGCGAGTCCATGGCCGAGGGCATTAATCTGCTGGAAGAAGTGTACGCTGGCTTCGAACACATCGGTGTGAGCGATCGCGGCTTGGTGTGGAACTCCGATCTGGTCGAAACGCTGGAACTGGACAACCTGCTGGGTTGCGCCATGGTGTCCATCAAATCGGCGATCAACCGGCCAGAAAGTCGCGGCGCCCACGCCCGGGAGGACTATCCGGATCGCAACGACGAGGGCTGGATGAAGCACACGCTGGCTTGGTTGGATAAGAAAGGCGGCGTTACGATCGACTATCGGCCGGTACATACCTACACCCTGACCGATGAGGTGGAATACATTCCACCCAAGAAGCGTACTTACTAAGGGGACGATGTCATGGCTCAATTCAAACTTCCGGCCAACTCCGTCATCGGCAAGGGTAAGACCTACTATGCCGGCACCGGAGCCAAGAGCGTCAAGCGCTTCCAGATCTATCGTTGGGATCCGGACAGCGGCGAAAACCCGCGCATGGATACCTATGAGGTCGACATGTCGACCTGCGGTCCGATGGTGTTGGACGCGCTGCTCAAGATCAAAAACGAGATGGACCCGACCCTGACGCTGCGCCGCTCTTGTCGCGAGGGGGTGTGCGGGTCCTGTGCGATGAATATCGACGGCACCAATACTTTGGCGTGCACCAAAGCCATCGGGGATGTCTCCGGCGACGTGAAGGTTTATCCCTTGCCGCACATGCCCGTGGTCAAGGATCTGGTGCCGGATTTAACCCATTTTTACGCTCAGTACGCCTCGATCAAGCCTTGGCTGCAATCGATTACCCCGCCGCCGGAGCGGGAGCGCCTGCAATCCAAGGAAGATCGTGTCAAACTGGATGGCCTGTACGAGTGCATTCTGTGCGCCTGTTGCTCGACCAGTTGTCCAAGCTACTGGTGGAACGGTGACCGTTACCTCGGTCCCTCGATCCTGCTGCAAGCCTACCGCTGGATCGTGGACAGCCGCGATGAGTTTACCGGCGAGCGGTTGGATGACCTGGAAGACCCGTTCCGGCTTTATCGCTGCCATACCATCATGAACTGCACCAAGACCTGCCCGAAGGGTCTAAATCCCGCCAAGGCGATCGCGGAAATCAAGAAACTGATGGTGGAACGGCGGTAATACGCCTCCCGTTTCGGAGCTGATTCCCTCACCCTAACCCCTCTCCCGCTTGCGGGCGAGGGGTTTTGTTTACCGGAGATGCGGACCGTGGACGAACAAATCGGCAAATTGCGCTGGCGCTGCCGGCGCGGCATGAAAGAACTGGATCTGCTGACGCTGGGCTATCTGGAGCGGCATTACTCCGCTGCCCCAGTTGAGGAGCAGCAGGCGTTTGCAGCGCTGCTGGAGCTTCAGGATCCGCTGCTGATGAGCTACATGGTCGGGCGGGAAACGCCGGCGGATGCGACGACGGCAAGGGTGGTGGGCGTCATGCGGACTCTACTGAGCGATCCGCATCCTTCATGATATCGAAGCCGCCTTGAATATTGAACCGCGACCCTCGCGGATTCTGCTGGTGTGCGGCGGTGTCTTTCACGGTTTGGCCGGCATCGCGACAATCGTTGCGAGCGTGCCGTTATGGGTCAAGGCGGGGCTGTTGACTGGCATCGGCCTGTCGCTGGCCTGGACCGGCTATCGCTACGGTTGGCGTCGCGGCGGCGGGTTTATCACCCGCGTTGAATTGCTTGACGGGCGCTGGCGCTTGGAAACCGGCGACGGGGCTCGATACCTCGCCCGACTGACTGGTGGCTACGCCCATCCCGGTATCGTCGTGCTGAATTTTCGCCTGGAGAGTGGTTGGCGGCGCTCGCTGGTGCTGCTACCCGATGCCGTTGACTCCGAGACCTTGCGGCGGCTGCGGGTCTGGTTGCGTACCCGGCGGGACGAGGATGGGTCGGAACCCCCCTGACGTCACGTTCCCCAAAACGGTGGTGCTTCGGCACCGGCGAAATTCCCCGGCACCAGCACCGTATCCCGCACCGGCGTGGACTCGTTGGCTTTGGGGTAATCAAGGGTATAGTGCAGGCCCCGGCTTTCCCGCCGGGCCAGGGCGCAGCGAATAATCAAGTCCGCCACCTGCGCCAGATTGCGCAGTTCGATCAGATTGCCGCTGATGCGGAAATTGCCGTAATACTCATCGATCTCCCGCAACAATAGATCCACTCGATGCTGGGCGCGCTGCAGGCGCTTGTCGGTGCGGACGATGCCCACGTAGTCCCACATGAACTGGCGCAATTCCGCCCAGTTGTGGCTGACCACCACCTCCTCGTCGGAGTCGGTAACCCGGCTTTCATCCCAGTCCGGCAGGGAGGGCGGTTCCGGAGCACGTTCCAGGCGCGAGTGGATATCGTCCGCCGCCGCCGCCGCGAACACCAGGCATTCCAACAGTGAATTACTGGCCATGCGATTGGCGCCGTGCAGGCCGGTGAAGGCGACCTCGCCGATGGCGTATAGCCCCTCCAGATCGGTGCGGGCAGACAGATCAGTCATCACCCCACCACAGGTGTAGTGCGCCGCCGGCACCACTGGGATGGGTTGCTGGGTCATGTCGAAGCCGTACTCCAGGCATTTGGCGTAAATGTTGGGAAAGTGCGAACGGATGAAATCGGCCGGCTTGTGGCTGATATCCAGATACACGCATTCCGCGCCCAGCCGCTTCATCTCATGGTCGGTGGCCCGGGCTACGATGTCGCGCGGGGCTAGTTCCAGCCTGGGGTCGAAGTGCTGCATGAAGCGACTGCCATCGGGCAGCAGCAGCAGGCCGCCCTCGCCACGCACCGCTTCGGAAATCAGAAAATTCTTGGCTTGCGGATGGTACAGGCAGGTGGGATGAAACTGAATGAACTCCATGTTGGCCACCCGGCAACCGGCGCGCCAGGCCATGGCGATGCCGTCGCCGGTGGAACCGTCCGGGTTGCTGGAATAGAGATAAACTCGGTTGGCGCCACCGGTCGCCAGCACCACGAACCGGGCGGCGAATACCTCGACCCGGCCGGTATGCCGGTTCAGTACGTAAGCACCCAGGCAGCGGTTGCCGCTCAAACTCAGCTTGCGGCTGGTGATCAGATCGACGGCGCTGCATTGTTCGTTCAGGGTGATATTGGGGTGCTGGCGCGCGCGCTGCTCCAGCGTGGTCTGGATGGCGCGGCCGGTGGCGTCGGCGGCATGAACGATCCGCCTATGACTGTGGCCACCCTCGCGATGCAGGTGGTAGTCCGCGCCGCCTTCGGAGTTGGATTCCCGAGTGAAAGGAGTCCCTTGCGCACTCAGCCATTCGATCACCGCTCGACCTTGTTCCACCGTAAAGCGGACTGTGTCGGCGTGGCATAGGTCCGCTCCGGCGATCAGGGTGTCTTGCACATGCGACTCGATGGAGTCGTCGGCATCCAGCACCGCTGATATGCCGCCCTGCGCATAATACGTGCTACCCTCGTACAGTTCGCCCTTGGCGAGTGTTACGACGCGTACGGTGTCGGCCAGCCGCAGCGCCAGACTGAGGCCAGCGGCGCCGCTGCCGATAATCAAGACGTCGGTAAAAATGGGTGAAGCGGCCATGGCTTGTGAGCGGCTCCATGAATGGGGTATCGTTGCGCGAAAAGGCACCGTCAATGGAGTGGACGACGGTCCTGCGATTTCATTCCGCTGCTGCGATTCACACTATAACCATATCCCGGCAGGTCTGCGAACTAACGGGACGGGCATTTGTCTACCGTCATGCTCGCATGGAGATTGCCATTGATTCGAAAGGGGTCTGCCCGGATGGGCGAGGGTCATCTGGACCGTGATCTGGTCCAAAGAGTACAGAAAGGCGATAAAAATGCGTTCGATCTGCTGGTGCGCAAGTACCAATACAAGATCATCAAACTGATTTCCCGCTATGTGCACGATCCCAGCGAAGCCCTGGATGTTTCCCAGGAGGCATTCCTTAAGGCCTACCGGGCATTGCCCGGCTTCCGGGGCGACAGTGCGTTCTACACATGGCTGTATCGAATCGCCATCAACACGGCCAAAAACTACCTGGTTGCTCAGGGTCGGCGCCCGCCGGGTTCCGACATCGATGCTCAGGAAGCCGAGCAATACGAGGGCCAGTCCCTGCTGAAAGAATACGAGACCCCCGAGCGGTTGCTGCTCAAGGATGAAATCGCAGCGACCGTGTTCAGGGCGATTGATGATTTGCCGGAGGATCTGCGCACGGCGATCACCCTGCGGGAACTCGAAGGAATGAGTTATGAGGAAATTGCCCAAACCATGGGGTGTCCGATCGGCACGGTGCGCTCCCGGATCTTTCGTGCCCGGGAATCGATCGACACCAAATTGCGTCCACTACTAAGCTAGTTTTTCGGGATAGAATCATGGCGGATAAGACGGCTGAACAACTATCGGCGCGAGCTGCGGATGATATGAATCTCGCGGTAAGCCAACTTTCGGCAATGGTCGATGACGAGCTCGACGACGTGGAAATCGATCTGGTGTTGCGCCGGCTGTGTCGGGATGATGATTTACAGTCCTGCTGGTCCCGCTATCACTTGATCAGCGATGTGATGCAAGGCCATTTGCCCGATGCGCTCGCCTCGGAGTTCGCCGCGCGCATTGGCCAAGCGGTCGCTGCCGAGCCTCTGCCTAGGCAGGCCGGCAAATCGCTGCCGGCTTGGTATAAACCGGTCACCGGATTCGGGCTGGCCGCATCGGTCGTGCTCGTCGCTTTGTTCGCACTCAAACTGACTCAGACCGACGCTCCACTCGTTCCCACCGCCCCGCTGGTCGCCAGTAACCCATCTGCTCCCAGCCTTACACCCTTCGCGGTTCGAGCCGCCGCCGTCCGGCAGACGGACATTTCCAACGAACCGGTTGAAGCCCGACTGAGCAGTTATCTGGTTAACCACAACGGTTATGCTTCCCTGAACAGCATGCACGGTATGTTGCCTTACGTGCGCATGGTTGGCTACCAGCAGTCCAGCCGCTAAGGCTTGACGAATGAAGCGCAAGTTATTGCACTGTGCCGCCTTGGCGTTTGCAGCCGGGACTCTGCCACTCGCCGGATGGTCTCAGCCGGCGGACGAAGAGGCGCGACACTGGCTGGAACGAATGATTCAGGCGACCCAGACCTTGAATTACGAAGGGACCTTTGTCTACGTTCAGGGACCCCATGTGGAGGCCATGCGAGTCATTCACGGCGGCGGTCCCGAAGGCGAACGGCAGCGCTTGTTTTCCCTGAATGGCCCGCTGCGGGAAATTTTGGTGGCCAATAACAGCGTGACCTGCCTGTTGCCCAAACAGCACGAGACATTCGGCGGTGGTGGCTACGGAGGTTCCCGCTTTCCGCTGTCTGTACCCCGCGAACTCGGGCGATTGGAAAGTCATTATGAATTTGAAACACTGGGCAAGGATCGGATTGCAGGTCTGGAAGCGCAGGTGATCGCTATCAAGCCGCGGGATGCCTGGCGATTCGGTTATCGGTTGTGGCTGGACCGGCACAATGGCATGTTGCTGCGCTCGGCCCTGCTGGACGGCCAGGGCCACCCGGTCGAACAGATTATGTTCACCGATTTCCAGATCAAGCCGCAGATCGATGAAGAGGCTTTTAAATCGCCATCGCTGTCTTTGGATGCAAACCCGCCCGAGGTCAGTCAGGATTCCAGCGAAGGGCAGCTGCCTTCCGCCGTCGAGCCGGTGACGCAGTCGGCGTGGCGCGTGAACCAGTTACCGGATGGTTTTGTCAAGGTGTTGCATAACCGCTTTACCAAAGGCTCTGGCCATCATGCCACCGAGCATATGGTGTTTGCCGACGGGCTGGCGACCATTTCGGTGTTCGTGGAGCACTTGGACGGAGCGCCGGTTCTGCTGCAGGGAGGCTCGCAACTGGGGTCGATGCATGCCTTTGGCAAATTACTGGACGGCTATCAGATTCTGGTGGTCGGAGAAGTGCCGGCGGCGACCGTGCAGCGCATCGCCGCTGCGATTCAATACGCTCCTGAGGCGACCAAACCATGATTGAAGAGCGCGCGGTGGTGGTGGAAGCTGGTGATGGCTATGCCTGGATCGAAATCCAGCGGCGCTCGGCTTGTGGTGCATGCGCCGCCAGCGAGGGTTGCGGCACGGCGATGCTGGGAAAACTCTGGAGTGGCCGCCGGATTCGGGTGCGGGCGATTGCGGAAGGGCCGTTGCGGGCGGGCGATGAAGTGTGTGTCGGTTTGGCCGAAGGCGTATTGCTACGAGGAGCACTGCTGGCCTACTCGTTGCCGCTGTTCCTGCTCTTGGCGGGAGCGCTGCTGGGGCAAGTAGCGTTCGCCGGTGCGGGCGAGGAACCGGTGGTGCTGTCGGGTGTGCTGGGCTTGGGATTGGGGTTTCTGGCGGTGCGGGTTCTATCGAAACGATTTCAGGACGATATCCGTTTCCAACCCCGGGTGTTGCGCCGGACCGCCGGGGCACCGGTGGCGATGGGTGTACTTTCCCGGCCGTGATATCGCTATAATCACCCCCTGTT
>JBATDL010000043.1:0-15208 GCA_049663445.1 Candidatus Competibacter sp. | reverse complement strand
GCCGTGCTACGCGGCGAAGTAGATCTGGCGGTCATTACCCTGCCGCCGCAGGTCGAACCGCCACTGGAAGCGCTGCTGCTCTGGCCGGATCCATTGACGGCGGTCGCCTCTTCCACCCACCCTTTGGCGAAGCCGGGCGCCGTCAAGCTGGAACGATTGGGCCAATATCCCGCTATTCTGCCGGGCGAAGCGACCTTCACCCGACAACTTATCGAGGAGGGCCTGGCACGACTGGGGGTGACGCCGCTGGTGGCGTTTTCCACCAACTATCTGGAGACTATCAAGATGATGGTGGTGGTCGGGCTGGGCTGGAGCGTATTGCCGCGCACCATGCGGGATAGAGAGCTGGTCGAACTGAACATTGACGGCCTGCGACTGGAACGCACACTGGGAGTGGTACGGCACACCGGCCGCACCTTATCGAACGCCGCCCGGGCGATCCTGGACACGTTGCGGGAGTGATATCACCGGTAGGGAGGAAGGGCTTGTGCGAAGACCGCGCGGCTTTGGTTTTCGCACCGGATTCTCCGGTATTTTCGCACCGTCTCCCCGGCATCGATTTTTCCATGCCAGCTTGTTCTCTCTGGGAATTTAGTTAATTCTTTAAGCGGTTAAATGCAAACGCCCGTCCGTGGCGGATTCAGTCAAACCCATTGAAACCATCATCACGAGGAGAGGACGCTTGATGAACACCTTCAGACGTAATGTTCTAAGCGCCGCCGTCGGCGCGGTCGTTCTGGTTTTGGGCGGGGTGGCGCACGCCGCCGATACCGTGAAGATCGCCGTGGCCGGCCCCACCACCGGCCCGGTCGCCCAGTATGGCGACATGCAGATGATGGGCGCCCAGATGGCGGTTGAGCAAATTAACGCCAAGGGCGGCGTCAACGGCAAGACGCTGGAAGCGGTGATCATGGATGACGTGTGCGAACCCAAGCAGGCGGTCGCCGTCGCCAACCAGATCGTCAACGATAAGATCAAATACGTGGTTGGCCATCTGTGTTCCGGTTCCACCCAGCCCGCCTCCAAGCTGTATGAAGAGGAAGGCATTTTGATGATCACCCCGGCGGCCACCAACCCGGCCATCACCCAGCAGGGCTACCAGATGGTGTTCCGCACCATCGGCACCGACGACCAGCAGGGGCCAACCGCCGGAAGATACATCGTCACCCAGATCAAGCCGAAGAAGCTGGCGATTCTCCACGACAAGCAACAGTATGGCGAGGGCATCGCCAAGGAAGTCGACAAGACCGTCAAGGCCGCCGGCATCCAGCCGGTGTTGTTCGAGGGCATCAGCAAGGGCCAGACCGACTTCTCGGCCCTGATCACCAAGATGAAGAAGGACGAAGTGGATTTCGTCTACTACGGTGGCTACCACCCGGAACTGGGCTTGCTGCTGCGCCAGTCGCGCGAGCAGGGCTTCGATGCCAAATACATGGGTCCGGAAGGCGTCGGCAACAAAGATATCAGCGCCATTGCCGGCCCGGCCTCGGAAGGGTTGTTAGTGACCTTGCCCGCCGATTTCAGCACCGATCCCGCCAACGCCAACCTGGTCAAAGCGTTCAAGGACAAAGGTCAGGACCCCACCGGCCCGTTCGTCATGCCGTCCTACTCAGCGGTACAGATTATCGTCGACGCCATTCAGGGCGCCAAAACCGAGGACCCGGTCAAGCTGGCCGACTACATCCACAAAAACAGCTTTCAGACGCCGATTGGCAAGGTGGCCTTCAAGGAAAATGGAGACCTGAAGGAATTCGAATTCGTTGTCTTTGAGTGGCACGCCGATGCCACCAAGACGCCGGTCAAGTAACAGAGCTCAGAGTGCAGGGTTCAGGTAAAACAGCCTGTCCCCTGTCCCCGGTTCCACCACCTCAGATGCGGCGCCCATGTCCGATTCCTTCCTCCTCGAATTCATCCAGCAGACGATCAACGGTCTGACTTTGGGCAGCATCTACGCGCTGATCGCCATCGGCTACACCATGGTGTACGGCATCATCGGCATGATCAACTTCGCCCACGGCGAGATTTACATGATCGGCGCCTACGTCGGCTTGCTGGTCATCACCGTGCTGGGCTTGTTCGGCGTGGACAGTATCTCGCTAATCCTGCTGGCGACCTTGGCCGTCAGCATCCTGGTGACCGGTTCCTACGGTTGGGCCGTGGAGCGGCTGGCCTACCGGCCGCTGCGCGGCAGCCCCCGACTGGTGCCGCTGATCTCGGCCATCGGAGTGTCGATCTTCCTGCAAAACTACGTGCAGCTTGGCCAGGGCGCCCGCGACGTGTCGATGCAGCCAGTATTGACCGGCGGCTGGCGCTTCGGACCCGAAGACGGGTTCCAGGTCTACTTGTCTTACATGCAGGTACTGATCGCGGTGATTACCGTCGTGTCGATGACGGTGTTGACCCTCTTCATCTCCCGCTCGCGGATGGGTCGGGCCTGCCGGGCCTGCTCCCAGGACCGGGCCATGGCCAACCTGCTGGGCATCGATACCGATCGGGTGATTGCCCTGACTTTCGTGCTGGGCGCAGCGCTGGCGGCAGTGGCGGGCGTGCTGGTTTCCATGTATTACGGGTTGGTCAATCCCTTTATTGGCTTCATCGCCGGCCTGAAAGCGTTTACCGCAGCGGTGCTGGGCGGCATCGGCAGCATTCCGGGCGCGATGCTGGGTGGGGTGGTGCTCGGGCTGGCCGAAAGTTTCGCCTCGGCTTACCTGCGAACCGAATATAAGGATGTTGTGGCGTTTGCCCTGCTGATCGGGGTGCTCCTGGTGCGACCCAGCGGCTTGCTGGGCCGCCCGGACGTGGAAAAGGTGTAAGCCATGCGCCGCGCCCTGCCTGAAGCCCTGCTGGCGGCGGTGCTGACCGCCGTGCTGGCCGTGCCGATTTTCGGCCTGCGCATCCATGTGGATGGCATCAACGTCTCGCTGGACCGCACCCCGACCCCGGTCATCGTCGCGGTCGTCATCGTGTTCCTGCTGCGGCTGTTTCAGGGACCGCTGCACGCTGCCTGGGCACGGGTGCGCCTGCCGGCCGCCTGGCGAAACAACTCCTTCGCCGGCGCCTTGCGGCGCACGCGTCAGCAGCCGCGCTACCGGGCACTGCTATGGACACTGCTACTGATCGCCGCCGTCATCTGGCCGTTTACCGCCTCGCGCGGCGCGGTGGACATCATGACGCTGGCGCTAATCTACGTCATGCTGGGGTTGGGGCTGAACATCGTGGTTGGCTTCGCCGGACTGCTGGTGCTGGGCTATGCGGCTTTTTACGCGGTCGGCGCGTACACCTACGCCCTGCTGGCCCAGCATTACGGGCTGTCGTTCTGGCTCAGCCTGCCGCTCGCCGGGGCGCTGGCGGCGCTGACCGGTTTCCTGCTCGGCTTGCCGGTCCTGCGGCTGCGCGGCGATTATCTGGCCATCGTCACTCTCGGCTTCGGCGAGATCACCCGCCTGCTGCTGAACAATCTGAATTTTTTGACCGGTGGTCCGGACGGCATCGGCAACATTCCCCGCCCGACCTTGTTTGGATTGGAGTTCGGTCGCCGAGCCAGCGAAGGTGGCGTTACCTTCCACGAATTTTTCGGCATCCGCTACAGCGGCGAACATGCGGTGATCTTTTTGTACCTGTTGGGGCTGGCGCTAGTGGTGCTGATCCTGTTTGTCATTAATCGGCTGCAGCGCATGCCGCTGGGCCGGGCCTGGGAGGCGCTGCGCGAGGACGAGATCGCTTGCCGCTCGCTGGGCCTGAGCCCGACCGTGATCAAACTGTCGGCGCTGACACTGAGCGCGGTGTTCGCTGGCCTCGCCGGCGCCTTCTTCGCCGCCCGTCAGGGCTACATCAATCCCGAGTCGTTCACCTTCATCGAGTCGGCCATGGTGCTGGCGATCGTGGTGCTGGGCGGGATGGGGTCGCAGTTCGGCGTCATGCTGGCAGCTATCGCGATTACCGCCCTGCCGGAGCTGGCGCGCGAGTTCAACGAATACCGAATGCTGGCCTTCGGCCTGGTGATGGTGCTGATGATGATCTGGCGCCCACAAGGATTGGTGCCCGCCGCCCGGCCACGGCTGGAACTGCCGGAGTGTTCGGAGCCGACGCCATGAGCCTCGAACCCGGCAAGGTCCCCGCCGTCGAGCCGGCCGCATCCCCGTTGCTGGAAGTTCGCGGCCTCAGCATGCGCTTCGGCGGCCTGTTGGCGGTGGACACTGTGAACTTCGACGTCCGCCGCGACCAGATCTTCGCCATCATCGGCCCCAACGGGGCCGGTAAAACCACGGTGTTCAACTGTGTCGGCGGCTTCTACCGTCCAACCACCGGCAGCGTGACCCTCGACGGCCAGCCGATCCAGCACCTGAGCAGTCACCGCATCGCCCGCCTGGGGCTGGTGCGCACCTTTCAGAACGTGCGGCTGTTCAAGACCATGACCGTGGTCGAAAACCTGCTGGTTTCCCAGCACGTCCAATTGGAAACGCGGCTATTGCCGGGCTTGTTCAAGACGTCCAAATACCGCCGCGCCGAGACCGAGGCACTGGAGCGGGCGGCGTTCTGGCTGGACAAGGTCGGACTGCTTCAGGTCGCCAACCGCGAGGCCGGCAATCTCGCCTACGGCCAACAGCGGCGGTTGGAAATTGCCCGCTGCATGATTACCCAACCCAAGCTGTTGATGCTGGACGAACCGGCGGCGGGCTTGAATCCGCAGGAGACTCGCGATCTGGACCGACTCATCAACAATCTGCGCGCCGAACACGGCGTGGCGGTACTGCTGATCGAGCACGATATGAGTCTGGTCATGGGCATTTCCGATGAGATCCTGGTCATGGAGTATGGCCGGCCCATCGCCACCGGTACGCCGGATGAAATCCGCAGCGACCCACGGGTGATTAAGGCGTATTTAGGGGAAGAGTGATGATGTTGAAACTGGACAACGTTCACACTTTCTATGGCCAAATCGAGGCACTCAAGGGAGTTTCGCTGGAGGTGCATCCCGGCGAAATCGTCACCCTGATCGGCGCTAACGGGGCCGGCAAAAGCACACTGCTCATGACTATCTGCGGCTCGCCACAGGCGACGAAAGGTCATGTCATCTTCGAAGGGCAGGACATCACCCGCAAGCCGACCCACGTCATCATGCAGTGTGGGCTGGCGCTGGTGCCGGAAGGGCGGCGTATTTTCCCCGGTCTGACCGTGCAGGAAAACCTGCAAATGGGTGGCTTCTTCGCCGACAAGGCGCGGCTGGAAACCGATCTGGAGCGGGTATTTACCCTGTTTCCACGGCTTAAGGAGCGCTGCGGCCAGCGCGGCGGCACCCTGTCCGGCGGCGAGCAACAGATGCTGGCCATTGGCCGTGGCCTGATGAGCCGGCCCAACCTGCTGCTGCTGGACGAACCTTCATTGGGGCTGGCGCCGATCATCATTGCCCAGATCTTTCAGATTCTGAAGGAGATCCGCGAGGAGGGCGTGACCATCTTTCTGGTCGAGCAGAACGCCCATCGCGCCCTGCAACTGGCCGACCGCGGCTACGTGCTGGAAAACGGCCGTATCGTGCTGGCCGACACCGGCGCCAACCTGCTGGCCAACGATGAGGTTCGCAAAGCCTATCTAGGTGGCTGAACGCCCGGAGCCGGCATTACGCTGCCACCGCCAAAAAACGCATGTCACCCACAGGGCGCTGGCGTCGCCATACTGCCAAGTGTCCGGCCTTGTTGTAGTATAAGCGTCCTTCCCCTCATTACCTCATCAACTTGGCATTACTACAAAAAGGCAAGTTCCATGATTCTGGACAGAGTAAGCGCCGGTCACAATCTTCCGGACGAGTTCAATGTCATCATCGAAATCCCCGCGCACTCCGACCCGGTGAAGTACGAAGTGGACAAGGAATCCGGCGCGCTGTTCGTGGACCGTTTCATGAACACCGCGATGCACTACCCCTGCAACTACGGCTACATTCCCAACACGCTTTGCGAGGATGGCGATCCGCTGGACGTGCTGGTGGTGGCCCCGTTGCCGGTCATCAGCGGTTGCGTGGTGCGCTGCCGGCCGCTGGGCGTGCTGAAAATGACCGATGAAGGCGGTGGAGACGCCAAGTTGCTGGCGGTACCTATCAAAAAGGAATGCGCTCTGTACGACGATATCGAGTCGGTCGAACAGATGCCCAAAGCACAATTGAACCAGATCGCCCATTTTTTCCAGCACTACAAGGATCTCGATACCGGCAAATGGGTTCGCCTCGATGGCTGGGGCGGCCTGGAAGAGGCCAAGGCCGAGATTTTGAAGAGTGTGGAGCTCTATAACCAGGAAAAAGACAAGTAAAGCGCGGACCCTCTCGTGGTTGCCCGTCATCGCCGCACGCCACACGGTCGCAACGGCCCCGAGCGTTGATGGTCGCCGATGATCGGCGCTGTATGTTATGGTTATCCTTGACCTATTCTTAGGGAAGCGTGAAAGGTCGTTCCGGATTCCCCGCCCGGTGACTTGGACATAAGGTCGCGTCCAAACCAGGTTTCGGGATTCGCCCGGCCGGTCGCGCGAATAAACGAACAAATATCGCACAATAATTGGGAGAATATCATGCGGATACGTTATTCACATCCTGGAGGAACCTTGTCATGGCGGCGGTAGGATTGATCATCGCGTTAGTTTGCGCCATCGGCGCGCTCGTCTACGGCGTCCAATCGGTTAAATGGGTATTGGCCAAGGATCCCGGTAGCGCCCGGATGCAGGAAATCGCCGCCGCCGTCCAGGAAGGCGCCAGCGCCTACCTGAACCGGCAGTACACCACCATCGCCATCGTTGGCGTGGTCATTGGCGTGGTGATCTTTTTCACCCTGGGCGCATTGTCGGCCATCGGCTTCGCCATCGGCGCGATCTGCTCGGGCGTCGCTGGTTACATTGGCATGTACGTTTCGGTGCGCGCCAATGTCCGCACCGCGCAAGCGGCCCATGATGGTTTGAACGCGGCCTTGCAAGTGGCATTTCGCGGCGGTGCGATCACCGGCATGCTGGTGGTCGGCTTAGGCCTGCTCGGTGTGGCGGGCTACTACGTGCTGCTGGGCGGCTTCAACGGCGCGGTGTCCGATCTCGGCCCGCTGGTCGGACTGGCCTTTGGTAGTTCGCTGATCTCGATCTTCGCCCGTCTGGGCGGCGGCATCTTCACCAAGGGTGCTGACGTCGGCGCCGACCTAGTCGGCAAAGTCGAAGCAGGTATCCCCGAGGACGATCCGCGCAATCCGGCGGTCATCGCTGACAATGTGGGCGACAATGTCGGCGACTGCGCCGGCATGGCCGCCGATCTGTTCGAGACCTACGCCGTCACCATCATCGCCACCATGCTGGTTGGCAGCCTGGTGTTCACGGGAGACTCCACCCAGAACGCCATTGTCCTGCCGCTGGTGATGGGCGGCGTGTCGATCATCGCCTCGATTGTCGGTACCTTCTATGTCAAGGCCCGCGAAGGCGAAAAAATCATGAACGCCCTGTATCGCGGCTTGGGCGTGGCCGGCGGCATCGCCGCAGTGGCCTTCCTGCCCGTCATCTTCGTGCTCATGGGCGACCATAACCCCTGGGGCCTGTACGGCTCAGCGCTGGTGGGATTGGGCCTGACTGCGGCCATGGTGGTCTTCACCGAGTACTACACCGCCACTGAGTTCAGCCCTGTGCAAAAGCTCGCGGAAGCCTGCACCACCGGTCACGCCACCAACATCATCGCCGGTTTGGCGGTATCGATGAAGGCGACCGCCCTGCCGGTACTGGCGGTCTGCCTGAGCATCGGTCTGTCCTACTCGTGGGCCGAGCTGTACGGCATCGCCATTGCCGCGACCTCGATGCTGTCCATGGCCGGCATCATCGTCGCCCTGGACGCTTATGGGCCGATCACCGACAACGCCGGCGGCATTGCCGAAATGGCTGAAATGGACGAGAAAATTCGCGGGATTACCGACCCGCTGGATGCAGTGGGCAACACCACCAAGGCCGTCACCAAGGGTTACGCCATTGGCTCAGCGGCGCTGGCGGCGCTGGTGCTGTTCGCCGACTTCGAGCATAAGCTGGCGCTCGCGAACATTAAGGTCAGTTTTGAGCTGACTGACCCGGTGGTGATCATTGGTCTGTTCATCGGCGGCATGATCCCGTTCCTGTTCGGAGCGATGGCGATGGAAGCGGTCGGTCGCGCCGCCGGCAGCGTGGTGATGGAAGTGCGCCGGCAATTCCGGGAGATCCCCGGCATTATGGAAGGCACGACCAAGCCGGATTATTCGCGGGCGGTGGATTTGCTGACCAAATCGGCGATCAAGGAGATGATCATCCCTTCATTGTTGCCGGTGTTGACGCCTATCGTGGTGGCCTTCGGCATGGCCTGGCTGATGGGTCCCGCGGCCGGGCCGAAGGCGCTGGGCGGCCTATTGATGGGCACCATCGTGACCGGTCTGTTCGTGGCGATTTCCATGACCGCCGGCGGTGGCGCCTGGGACAACGCCAAGAAGTACATCGAAGATGGCAACTTCGGCGGCAAGGGTTCGGAGGCGCATAAGGCCTCGGTTACCGGTGACACCGTCGGCGATCCCTACAAGGATACCGCCGGTCCGGCAGTCAATCCGCTGATCAAGATCATCAACATTGTCGCGTTGCTGATCGTGCCGTTGCTGGCAGCCATGTAAGGGTATGCAACACGGGCTTCCTGCCCGTGTTGCAATGGGCAGGAAGCCCGTTACACCCACAAGCTATCTTCGCGGGGCGAGGAACCATCCTCGCCCCATGCGTTTATTCCGCACCGTCTTTTCGCCCTTCCCCTGCTCATGCCTCTAACTCATTTCAACGCCGCCGGCGAAGCCCACATGGTGGATGTCGGCGACAAGGCCATCACCCATCGAACCGCAATCGCCGAAGGCTATATCTTGATGCAAGCCGCAACCTTGGAGCGCATCGTCACTGGCGCGCACGCCAAGGGCGACGTGCTGGGCGTGGCGCGCATCGCCGGCATCATGGGCGCTAAACGCACCGCCGACCTGATCCCACTGTGTCATCCGCTGGCCCTGACCCGGGTGGCGGTGGATTTACAGCCCTTGCTGGAGCAAAACGCCGTTCGCTGCCAAGCGACTGTGGAAACACGGGGTTCCACCGGAGTGGAGATGGAGGCGCTGACTGCGGTACAAGTCGCGCTGCTGGCGATCTACGACATGTGCAAGGCGGTGGATCGCGGCATGACCTTGACCGATATTCGCCTGTTGGAAAAGACCGGCGGCCAGTCCGGCGCTTGGCGGCGCTCATGAACGACCTGCTCTACATCGTTGATCAATCGGCGCTAACCGACTTCTGCGCCGAGTTGCGCGGCGCAGCCTGGCTGGCGCTGGATACCGAATTCATCCGCGAGCAGACCTATTACCCACAGCTTTGTCTGATCCAGGTCGCCAGCGCCGACCGGGTGGCCTGCATCGATCCGCTGGCGCTGCCCTCCCTGGAGCCGCTGCTGGACCTACTCTACGACCCAGCAGTGACCAAGGTGCTGCACGCCGCGCAGCAGGATCTGGAAATCTTCTACCACCTGCGTGGCGTGGTACCGACACCGGTGTTCGATACCCAACTGGCGGCACTGGCGCTGGGCCAGGGCACCCAGATCGGCTACGCGGCCCTGGTGCAACAACTGCTTGGCGTGGAACTGGATAAAACCCACACTCGCGCCAACTGGCGCCACCGGCCGCTGGCGCCGGAATGGCTGGCTTATGCAGCCGACGATGTGCGTTATCTGCGAGAGTTGTACCTGCAACAACAGACAGCGCTGGCGGCGCGTGGCTGGCTGGAGGCGTTGGCCGAAGACTTCGCCGCGCTAGCCGCCCCCCATCGTTACCGATTGCAACCGCAGGAAATCTGGCGGCGGGTCCGGGAACACAATCGGTTGCACGGCGTGCAGCGGGCAGTATTACGGGCACTGGCGGCCTGGCGCGAGGAGCGGGCCAGTACCCACGACCGGCCGCGCCGCTGGATTCTCGACGACGCAGTGCTGCTCGAACTGGCCCGGCAAATGCCGAAGACTCCGGACGAACTGTCGCGCATCCGTGGCCTACCGGCGACCACCGAGCAACGACAGGGTGAAACCCTGTTGGCGCGGATCGCCGCCGCCCGCGCCGAACCTCCGGAACAATGGCCGGCTCGGATCTCCCGGCCTCATCTTTCGCCCGAACAAGCGGCGGAAGTGGACGAGATGCTGGCGCTGATTGCGGCCCGTGCGGACCACTATCGCATTCCATCGCAGAGTCTCGCCGACCGGTGGGATGTAGAGAAGCTGCTGCTGGGCGAAGATTCGCCGTTACGCCACGGCTGGCGGGCGGTGGTGGTCGGGCAGGAGTTGCTGACACGAGTTGCCACAGGCGCCGACATGCAAGCCGCGCCCTGATTGTTTGACCAGGTGTCGTATGGACCATCCGTGCGACCTTGGATTCAGGCAACATTCATCTTGTTGAGAAGATACTGTTTCTTAGCCAGTGTGGGTGTATGTGGGTCTTTATTATGACGGCGATTTCACTGGTGGTTACCTCATAACGGTGAGCGTCGTCTTTTTAACCCGCCTTGTTGCCTTGGAGTACTGTCATGCGCGCGCTGTTCAAGATCGCTTTTCTGACTGCGGCCCTGGGCCTGAGCGCGGCATGCGCCCCGCCGGGCGCGCCGTACTACCATACCCAAAACGGCGCGCTGGTGGGCGCGACGGCGGGCGCGGTCATCGGTCATCAGATCGATCACCGCGATGGCGCCGTGGTCGGTGGCGTGGCCGGCGCACTGGTGGGCAGCGCGATCGGCAGCCAAATGGATTACCGCGACCAACAAAGCTATTATCCGCAATCGTATCAAAAATATTACGATGACGATACCGGTTTTGCGCCACCGCCTCCCAACCGTTATCGCCCCCCCGCTCCGAATTATTACGACTCTCCTCCCACCTACGACAGCGGTTATCTCGGTGATTACGCCCCCGATTATTGAACGGGCGGCGAATAACCAGGTCGATCATGACGGTTACGCGCGGGCGATTTGCGGTGGCAAGCAGCGCTTTTTTCTCCCGCTGCAACTCCATGTTGCTTGGCTTGAGGTGAAATCCTTCTAAAATCAGCTTGTTGCTTTAAGCTATTTCGGTATTCCCGCCAGCCGGCGCAACCCGCGCTCCCATCCGAAAGCCAGGCTCCCGTCCGATCCAGCACCGGCGGCAACAAACATTTCTCCACGCATTACCCCGTTCTCGCTTCAGCACTCTGCCTCCGCTCGCACCCACATAATTGAAATGCTTGCGCTTCACTTAACAGGAACGCCGCAAGCTGTTTCGCCTGCCTCCCCCCTTCCGTTTTGTCAACGCCCATCTCATCAGTTCAGTTTGACCCGACTCAAGCAGCAATATTGTCACTCAATGATTGCTTGTGTCTTTTTATAAGGCAAATAACTGCTGTCCTTATCGATTGATGAAAGTTAATTGTAGACATTAATCCGTCGATATGCCTGAAAAACAGTAAGTTGGAGCTCATCATCTAATCAAAATAAATGGCATGATTAATGCTTTAATTGAATTTAACTCTAAGCAATAACTTTAGTTAACCTCAAGTTCGGTAGATTTTGGCTAAAAATTAATCGATTTTTTAGCTTTGGAGTTAATAAATAGATCTTAAGTCCAGTATTTAGTCATTTTTTAAATACATTTGAATTTTTAAAGAGCGCAGATGGTGCTTCCGGTCCTGTTGACCAAAAACCCCGAAAAGCTCAAAGCGCGGGATACCACAAACCATGCCAGTAGTCGCCACTTCCCAGCCTCCATTCGACAGCACCGATCTGCTGGCGCTGCCGGTTTTGCCGGCTGTGGTGGGGGAACTGCTGGAAGCTTTTGAGGGCGAAGACGCCAATATTCGGAAACTGGCCCGGTTGACCGGTTACGATGTGATCCTGAGCGCGCGCATGCTGGCGGTAGCGAATTCGGCTGCGTGCCGTGATCGGGCGCCGCGCCAGACGAATCTGGAATCAGTGCTTGCGGCGCTGGGCGCGGAAACCGCCCGGAGCATCGTTGCCACGACTGCGATCCACCAATCGCTTGCCCCCTTGCGCGATATCCCCGCGTCGGCACTGGATCAGTTCTGGCATCATTCCCTGATCTGCGCGCACCTGGCCCGACGCCTGGCCGTCGTCATCGATTATTCGGAACCCGAGGAAGCCTATTTGTGCGGGCTGCTGCACGATCTGGGCAAACTGGTCATCGGCGTCCGCCACGGCAAGGCATTTACGGCCATGCAGGAGATCCGCCATCTCGCCCGCTCGCTGCACGAGATACCGGAGATGGAGCGGCGCTTGTTCAACACGGATCACTGCGAACTGGGCGCGGCGCTGGTGGAAACTTGGCGACTGCGCTCGTTTCTCGCCGATGCCATCCGCTTCCATCATATGGATGCGGCCGAGTTGCGCGGCACCCATCCGCTGTTGCGCCTGCTCCATGTGGCCAACGCCCTGAGCCAGGAGGAAGATCCCCAGGAGGAGACTTTTGCCCGCGCGGACAGTTTGCTGGGTTTGAACCGGACCCTGCTGCGCCAAGCGCGGTTCGAGGCAGAGCGCGAGGTCATTAATCTGGCTGCGGATCTGGGGATCGATATGTCGGCAACGGGCGGCCGGCGCAAGGCGACCGAAGTCCCTGGCGAAGTTTCATTCGCTCAGGCGACCCGCGAGCGGATTCTGACCGACGAGACGGACGGCCTCGACGATCATGCCGCCGGCCCGCCGGCCTTGCTGGAAGCCATGGTCGCCCAGGATCGGTTGGGGCAGGCGGTCCACGAACGTGCCCTTATGAGCGAGGTACGCGGCGAAATGCACGCTGCCGGTGACGAATCGACGCTGTTGCAGGCGGTCTCACGCTGCGCGGCGATCCTGTTCGATATCACTGAGAACCACCTTTTCCTGCAAGACCCACAGACCGGAATGCTGCGGGGCAACGCATCCGAAGGTATGCCGCGCGAGATCGCCGTCGATCCTGGCGGAGCCCCCAACACGTTCAACCGGGCGTTGCGGGAGCAACGGATCAGCCACTCACTGGAGGCGGAAATGCCCGCTGGCGTGGTCGATCGCCAGTTGAGTCGGCTATGGCAAACGGAAGGGACGCTGTGCCTGCCATTGTCGGTCACCGGCCGCTCGCTGGGTGTGCTGGCCATGGGGATCTCGCACACGCAACTACCACGCCTGCAAGCCCGCGCCCGCTTACTGCGGCTATTCGCCACCACCGCGGCCGCCGAACTCGATCAGTTGCGGCAACGCGAAGCGAACCGGCAGCGCGCCCAGGACGACCAGCGTCTGCTGGAACAACAACAGTTGCGCGCCGCACTGCACGAAGTCTCCAACCCTCTCACTATCATACGTAACTACTTGCCCCTGCTCGAAGCCAGGCTGGGGGAGCAGGTCACCCGCGATGAATTGAAAGTGCTGCAAGAGGAAACGGAGCGGATCGGCCGCATCCTGCTGCGCCTGTCCGAGCCGGGCGAAGGCGAGCTGGAGGATGCCGGGGTCAACCTGAACAAGATCATTCAGGGTCTGGCGCGGGTATTGGACGACGCCCTGTGCCGGCCGCACGGCATCAGCCTGAAGCTGAATCTGGGGGATACTCTCTCCATGCTGCCGCGCGGTCGCGACGCCATCCGGCAGATGCTGCTCAACCTGATCCGAAATGCCGCCGAAGCGCTGGGGCAAGGTGGAACGATTACCGTGTCCACCCAGGATCGGATCAACCTGCATGGGCGCCAGTATGTAGAAATGACCATCGCCGACACCGGCCCTGGCTTGCCCGATCATTTGTACGCCAAGCTCTTTCAGCCTGCCGCCAGCACGAAAGGAGACGGACACGCTGGGCTGGGCCTGGCCATCGTCAAGAACCTGGCCGATGAATTGGGTGGCCAAACCCTTTGCCGTCCAAACAGCGGCGGCGGCTCTATATTTATGGTGTTGTTACCGCTGAATTGACGGCAAAAATTGCCCCGGTTCGCGCCAACCTGTCACGACTCGGCCCGATCTCCACAAATCCCAACCACTTGGGGTGCTTCGAACAATCCCATTCATCGATTCCGACAGGATGCAATGATTCCATTTTGGTGTAACCTTCATTGGTTAGTTGCGCGACCGTTGCTCATGCACTGCTAACTGTATGCTGTGAATAACAATTTGATACCGACTGTGACATCGTTGCCAGATCGCTTCCAGTTCTCACAAAAACGTCCACAGAGGCGCCGGGAGTGCTGCTTTGATTAAGCTGCTGAAGGGTACCGATAGTAGTGAGGGGAAACCGGACGAGCCGTTTTCGGTTCTCGTCGTGGACGATGAACTCGGTCTCCTGGCCAGTCTCAAGCAGTTGCTTGAAACCTATGGCTATGTCGCTGCGGTGGCCGCCGGCGGCGCGGCAGCCTTGACGCAACTGACCGAGAATCGCTACGACTTGCTGGTGCTGGACCTGGGGATGCCGGGAATCGGCGGCGCTGCGGTATTGGATTTCACGATCGAGCGCTGCCTGGATATGGCGGTTATTGTGATCAGCGGCACGACCTCGGTGGTTGAAGCAACCGCCGCCATGCGTCGGGGCGCCATCGACTACCTGCGCAAGCCGTTTGGCCCCGATGAATTGCTGGCCAGCATTGCCAACGCGACCCGCAAGCTGCGGCTGGAGCGGGCCAACCGTCTGATGCGGGACCGCGTCGAGGCGTCCGAACGCCTGCATCGCTTCCTGGTCAACCACTCTCCTGACCTCATTTTCATGCTGGATGTGGAGGGGCGCTTTTCCTATCTCAACAAGCGTGTGAAAGCGCTGCTCGGTTTTGAAACCGATGCGTTGGTGAAGCAACCTCTGGCCTGTTTGGTGGCTCCGCCGGATCGAGACAAGGCGGCGACTCTACTACGCCGCTTGGCGGCGGGAGTGAAGGAGCCTCAACTTGCGGAGTGGCATTTTCTACGTCAGGAAGCTTTCCGCCGCGACTGCCCGACCCCGGAGCTCTTTATGGTCGCCGAGGTAACCGTCTTTCCGATCATTTCGGGAAACGGTTTGGAAGCCTGCTTCACCGGTAGTTACCTGGTGGCTCGCGATGTCACCGGCCGCCGGCGGGCCGAGGAAGCCTTGCGCCAAGCCAGCGCCCGTTTAGAGCATGTGGTCAGCGCCAGCCCCGCAGTCATCTACTCGCGCGACCCACACCTCAGCCGGCCGCTCAACTTCATCAGTTCCAACATC
>JBATDL010000042.1:0-2034 GCA_049663445.1 Candidatus Competibacter sp. | reverse complement strand
CGTGGCCCGTGCTGTCAGGGGAACCGCAGGCTGGACAAATCAGCGTCGTTGGCGTCTTCATCGTTCCAGTAAAACGCGCTAAACCATCGGATGCAAGGGTAAATTCAGTGGTTTGAGCCCAGTGCCTTCAAAGCCGGTCGATGGCCCGGCGGTTTTGTGCTTGTGGCGCTTGACTCCGTTGCCGGTTGGAAACGAAAAAGGGCGCGTTGTGGCGCGCCCCTGGTTCCATGATCGCCGTTAAGGCTTCAGGAAGGATGATCGTTGGCCATCCAGCGATGGAAGAAGCCCGCCAACGCCGCGCCGACGATGGGCGCTAACCAGAATAGCCACAATTGCTGCAAGGCCCAACCACCGACGAAGATCGCTTGACTGGTCCTGCGTGCCGGGTTGACCGAGGTGTTGGTGACCGGGATGCTGATCAGGTGGATCAGGGTCAGGCACAGGCCGATGGCGATGGGCGCGAAGCCGGTCGGGGTATTCTTGTGAGTGGAGCCCAGGATGACGATCAGGAAAAAGAAGGTCATCACGACCTCGCAGACCAGCGCGGCGCTCAGGCCGTAACCGCCGGGCGAATGTTCGCCGAAGCCGTTGGCGGCGAAGCCGCCGAGCGTGGAAAAATCGCTCTTGCCGGTGAAAATCAGATAGATGATACCCGCGCCGGCGATGGCGCCCAGAACCTGGGCGACGATGTAGGGGATCAAATCGGAGCCCGGAAAGCGACCGCCGGCCCACAGCCCCACCGACACGGCCGGATTCAGATGGCAGCCGGAAATGTGGCCGATGGCATAGGCCATGGTTAGCACGGTCAGGCCGAAGGCCAGCGCCACCCCGACCAGGGCGATACCCAGGGGATACTGGTTGGGGCCGTAAAAGACGGCGGCGAGCACGGCACTGCCGCAGCCGCCCAGCACCAGCCAGAGGGTGCCGATGAACTCAGCGGCGAGACGATTTGCAATGGGCATATGAGGATTCCTCAAAAATCCGGACGAGTGTGTGGAATGGTCGTTGTTGAAGCTGAGCCACGGAAGTGGGGATCAGCCCGCCGGCTGGGAATGAATCGAGAGATGATGTACGGCGGTGTGCAAAGGTAATGGGTGCCCCGTCACAAAGTCAATCCAGCGTTCAGGTGCTTTCACCCCGGCCGAGTAGCACGCGCAGTTTTTGCCCCAACTCGTTCTTGCGATAGGGTTTTGCCAATATTTCCACATCCTCGGCCAGTTGGCTACCAACGATCAGCGGGTGCTCGGTGTAGCCCGAAGTGAACAGCACGCGCAGACCGGGATGCCGGCGCTGCGCCTCGGCCGCCAGCTTGACGCCGTCCATCTCGCCCGGCAGCACGATATCGGTGAACAACAGCGCGATCTGGGGCGTCGCCGCCAGTAGTTCGAGCGCCGCTGCGGCGTCGCCAACCTGCCGAGTGTCGTAACCCAGGGCACGCAGGGCGTTGACGGCGAACAGCCGGACATCGGTATCGTCTTCAACCACCAGAATGGTTTCCCCTTGGCCCTTGAAAACGGTATCCGCTGCTTTCACGCCCGCCGGCGGGCTGGCGGTGGCCTGCATTTGTGACAGGTAAAGTCGTACCGTGGTGCCCTGACCGGGTTTGCTGTGAATCGCGATGTGGCCGCCGGACTGCTTGACCAGGCCGTAAACCATGCTGAGCCCCAAGCCGCTGCCTTTGCTGGTTTCCTTGGTGGTAAAAAAGGGTTCGAAGGCATGTTCCAGCACCTCGGGCGCCATGCCGCCACCGTTATCGCGAACCGCCAGCATGACATATGGACCGGGTCGCACATCTTGCTGGGTCGCGGCGTAATTCTCGTCGAGTTGAACGTTGCCGGTTTCCAGCGCGAGCTTGCCACCTCGCGGCATGGCGTCGCGGGCATTGATGGCCAGATTGAGCAGGGCGCTTTCGAGCTGATCCGGGTCGACCAGGGTCTGTTTCAGGTCGGCGGCCAGCATCGTATCGATTTGGATGTTGGCGCCCAGGGTGCGCCGCATGAGATCAAGCATGCCGAGTATCAGCTTGTTCAGGTC
>JBATDL010000041.1:0-4652 GCA_049663445.1 Candidatus Competibacter sp. | reverse complement strand
GTTATTGGATTCTGATTTTGCTGGAATGATGGAAAGCACGGATTTTATCTGGAACTTAAAGCATCATCCCGATGGTTGCCGCCGTTCGAACTGGCTAACAGGTTGCCGGATTCGGTGGCAGATAAGCTGGCATGACCCCCAATCGTTTGCTCATGAAGACACCGACAATCCCGGTCATCTACATCGTGGATAACGACCCCGCCTTACGGGACTCGCTGCAATGCCTGCTGGAATCGGTGGGCTTGCAGGCGCGTGCTTTCACCGATATCGACACCTTTCTGACGGTCTACCAAGCTGACCAGCCCGCGTGTTTGCTGCTGGATATCCGGGCTTCCGGACGCGGCGATCCAAGCTCCCAACAGCAGTTGCGCGAGCGAGGCATCGATGTGCCAGTCATCATCATTACCGGTCATGGCAATGTGGCGACGGCGGTGACCGCCATGAAACAGGGCGCGCTGGATTTCATCGAGAAACCGTTCAACGACCAATTATTGCTGGATTGCGTCCACAATGCGCTGGCCGAGGATGTGGTGCGCCGCCGCACCCGGGCACGGCGGCAGGATCTGATGCGCCGGTTCGACACGCTGACCCCGCGCGAACAGGAGGTGCTGCGGCAGGTTGTGGAAGGATTGTCCAACCGGGAGATCGCCGAACGGTTGAACCTGAGTCGCAAGACTGTGGAAGTGCATCGGGCCAAGGTGATGCAGAAGACGTGCGCCGACACCTTATCGCAGTTGATCCGGATGGCGATGGTGATCGGTATTCTCAAGATCTATGATGTGGAAGATTGAACGCCGGCCCAGTGCGTTCGCCTGAAACCACCATGTGCCTGATTCTTGTTGCTTACCGCTGTCACCCTGGCCACGAACTGCTGGTCGCGGCCAACCGCGACGAATTTCATGACCGTCCCACCGCGCCCCTGGCCTTCTGGGAAGATACGCCCCAAGTGCTGGCCGGGCGCGATCTCAAGGAAGGCGGCACCTGGATGGGCGTCACCCGAACCGGTCGTTTTGCCGCCATCACCAACTACCGCGAACCCGGCCGCGTGTTGACGAACGCGCCGTCGCGAGGTCATCTGGTCAGCGCTTACCTGCAAGATTCGATACCGGCGAACGCTTATCTCGAACGCTTGCTGCCGCAAGCCAGCCGCTACAATGGCTTCAATCTGCTGCTGGGCGATGCGGCGGGTTTGTATTACTACTCCAATCGTGCTGCCGGTGCGCCCCAACGCCTGCCGCCGGGATGGTATGGTCTCAGCAATCATCTGTTGGACACGCCCTGGCCCAAGCTGAAACGGGGAGTGTCATTGCTGCGCGGCGCACTGGACGGTTGCTCCGATCCGGCGCCGGATGATCTGCTTGGCCTGCTCGTGGACCGGACCCCGGCGCCCGACCCCGAACTGCCGGGCACCGGCATCGCGCTGGAATGGGAACGCTGGCTGTCGTCGATCTTCATCGATGCACCGGGCTACGGCACCCGCGCCTCGACTGTGCTGCTGGCGAGCGACCAGGGGCACGCGCGAATGGTGGAAACGACCTGGCTCGACGGTGGCCGGCGAGAATATCGACTGAACTGGCCGCTTCCGGCGAGTTTGGCATGAGCGAATCCAGGCCGTTGCCAGCGACCGGGTTGACCGTCGAGCAACTGGCTTTCCCGGATGGGGAGGGCGCGCTGTACCGACAGGCATTCGCACCGACGGAAAGTGCCCGCCTGTTCGCGACCCTGCATCGGGAAACAATCTGGCAACAACAGGTGATCGTCTTGTACGGTCGCTCGATCGCCTCGCCCCGGCTGAGCGCCTGGTATGGCGATCCCGATGCCGTGTACCGCTATTCCGGCCTGCGGCTGGAACCAGCCCCGTGGACTCCGACGCTGCTGGACATGCGGGAGCGCGTGGAAGAGCTGGCGGTGGCTCGCTTCAACAGCGTGCTGCTCAATCTGTATCGCGATGGCCAGGACAGCATGGGCTGGCACAGCGACGATGAACCAGAACTCGGCCGCAATCCGGTGATCGCTTCGATCAGTTTCGGTGCCACCCGCCGCTTTCTGTTACAGCATAAGAAACAACGGCTGCGGCTGGAGTGGTCGCTGGAAGACGGTGACGTACTGGTGCTGGGCGGAGTAACCCAACACTGCTGGCGGCATCACGTACCCAAGACCCGCCAAGCGGTGGGACCGCGAATCAACCTGACGTTTCGCTGGATTCACGGCCCTCGGAAGCTATCCTCTTGTTCGGACGAACCTCCATCGGCTATTCTTGAACCATCATCCTCATAAGCCCGGCCACGGGTCGCTTGTTTCTGAATCTCCCTTCCGATTTAGCCCCGATAGCTCAGATGGATAGAGCGCACCCCTCCTAAGGGTGAGGTCACAGGTTCAATTCCTGTTCGGGGCGCCATACTTTCATGCGCCGACCTTCCTTTGCTTTTGATGTCCTCCAAGGCAAAGCGCGAGCGGAGTGCGGGATCTGGAACCCGCCGACCGAATCATCGGCGCCAATATAAGTGCGGGCTGACCACGACTAATCCAGTGCTACCGCCAGATTGTCGATCAGCCGGGCCCGGCCCAGCCAAGCCGCCGCGAAGATCCGTAAATCGACATCCGCCGAAGTCGGTCGCCGCAAGGTGTCGGAGCAGCGGATCTCAAAGTAGTCCGGACGGAAGCCAGCCTCCGCCAGCCGTGACTTCGCCTCTGCCTCCAGCGCCGCGCAATCCCGCTCACCCGCCCGCAGGCGTTCCGCCGTCGCCCGCAAGATCGAGTACAGCATGGGAGCCCGCGCCCGTTCCTCGGCCGACAGATAACCGTTGCGCGAACTCATCGCCAATCCATCGGGCTCGCGCACGGTCGGCACACCGACGATTTCGACCGGCATGTCGAGGTCGGCCGCCATCCGGCGAATGATGACCAGTTGCTGCCAGTCCTTCTCGCCGAACACCGCCACGTCCGGTTGCACCAGGTTGAACAGTTTGGCCACTACCGTGGTCACGCCGCTGAAATGAACCGGCCGGCTGACCCCGCACAGAATTTCGGACAGTTCCGGCACCGTCACCTGGGTCATGTTCGCCAGCGGGCGCGGGTAGATTTCAGCCAGCTTGGGCGCAAACAGCAGATCCAGACCGACGGCTTCCAACTGGCGGCTGTCATCCTCCAGCGTGCGGGGATAACCGGCATAGTCTTCGTTGGCGCCGAACTGCATCGGGTTAATGAAGATGCTGGCGACAGTGCGCGGTACCAGCTCACGGGCGCGCTCGACCAGATGGATATGGCCACGATGCAGGTTGCCCATGGTCGGCACGAACGCCACTCGCTCGCCAGCCCGTTTCCAGGCGGCTACCCGGATGCGCAACTCGGCGATGGTGTGTGCGATTTTTTGCATGGCGCGTGCTCCTGGAGAATCAGGCGAGACAGTGCTCGGGACCGGGAAATTCACCGCTCTTGACGGCGCGCACATAGGCTTCCACCGCCGTATGCAGGCTATCCTGGCCGGTTAGGAAGTCTTTGGAAAACTTCGGCCGGCGGCCGGGCGTGATGCCCAGCATATCGTAGCTGACCAGAACTTGGGCATCGCAACCCGGCCCGGCGCCGATGCCGATCAACGGAATCGTCAATGCCTCGGCCAGCCGCGTCGCCAGTTCGGCCGGGATGCACTCCACCAGCGCCACGTCGGCCCCGGCGTCCTGCAGCGCCAGCGCCTCATCGATGATCTGGCGGGCAGTAGCCTCCTCGCGACCCTGCACCCGGTAGCTGCCCAGCTTGTGAATCGATTGCGGCAATAGACCCAGATGGGCGCAAACCGGAATACCGTTGCGGCTAAACTGGCGCACCGTGTCCACCAGCCAGCCACCGCCCTCCAGCTTCACCATTTGGGCGCCGCCTTCCCGCATCAACCGGGCGGCGTTGTGGATCGCCTGTTCGACCGTGGCGTAGCTGGCGAACGGCATGTCCGCCATCAACAGGGCGGAATGGCAGCCGCGCGCCACCAGGCGGGTGTGATAGATCATGTCGTCCAGCGTGACCGGCACGGTGGTGCGCTGGCCCTGGATGACCATGCCCAGCGAATCGCCAACCAGCAGGACATCCACGCCCGCCGCCTCCAGCAGCGCCGCAAAGCTGGCGTCGTAAGCGGTCAGGACCGTAAATTTCTCCCGGTCGCGTTTCATCTTCGCCAGGGTGGTAACTGTGATCGGCTTTCGGGTCGGTGCGTCTTTATACATGACGTGCTCTGACTGGGGCCGCGCCGCTTTGGAAAATGCGGCGACGGCGAATTCAAGGGAGAGATTTTGTCGGGAGAACCGGCGGGGGTATCGTAATCGCTTATTCGGCGCTGTCCAGACGGACAAGGGCTGTTTGCGGGAATTTTATGAGCAATTCGCTCAACAATCCGTGGCCGGGGATCGCCAGATACGGCGCAATATCGTACAGGGGATACAACACGAACGCCCGTTCGTGCAGGCGAGGATGCGGCAGAGTTAACCGTGGCTCATCCAGAACGAGTTGATCGTACAGCAACAGATCCAGGTCCAGGGTGCGTGGTCCCCAACGCACGGTCCGGGTTCGCCCCTGCGCGGTTTCAATCGTCTGCAACGCCGCCAGCAGTTCGTCCGGCGCGAGCATGGTGTCCAGGGCTGCGGCGGCGTTGAGGTAATCGGGTT
>JBATDL010000040.1:0-4705 GCA_049663445.1 Candidatus Competibacter sp. | reverse complement strand
GCCAGCCCAGGGGCTACCCGATACCAAGGTCGGCGCCTTCACCCAGAAACTGTATGACGAGGCGAAGAAACAGGGCTGGACGGTGATCAGCATGAAGAATGACTGGAGAAAGATCTTTGCGTTCGAGCCTTAAGCGACGGGTAATGACTGGAAGCGGTTCTTTGCGTTCGAGCCTTAAGCGACAGGTGCAACCAGTATGAATAATATCACTCACTACCCATTGCTTGTTTTCGCGCTCTCTTTCATCGTGCTGTGGCTGTCGGCATGGATCGGGAGGGCCTTTCTCAGAAGGCAACGCAAGCTGGGCGAGGAGATGCGTGAAGACCTTAACATTATCCTGGCCGCCACGCTGACACTGCTCGGGCTCATTATTGGATTCAGTTTTTCGATGGCGATAGAACGGTACGATCAACGCAAGAACTACGAGGAGGGAGAGGCCAACGCAATCGGCACCGAATACCTTAGGGCCGACCTGCTGCCTGCTTCCGATGCGGCAAAAATACGCGTATTGCTACGAAACTATCTCGATCAACGTGTCTTGTTCTATATGACCCAGCATGATCAACTGCTTCAGCAGAAGATCAATACCCATACCGCCCAATTACAGAACGAACTGTGGTCCGCAATTCAGGCTCCGGCTGCGGCGCAACCAACCCCGATTGTCGCCTTGGCCGTTTCAGGCATGAACGATGTGTTGAACTCACAGGGATACGCCCAGGCGGCCTTGTGGAACCGAATTCCCACTGCGGCATGGGTTCTGATGGCGGTGATCGCCATCTGTTGCAGCTTGTTGGTCGGCTATGGTTTGCGAACCGTTACCGAGGGAACCAAATTGCATCCGGTTCTCCCGCTTGTGGTCTCCATCGCGTTGATGCTCATTGCGGATATTGATACCCCACACCACGGCCTCATTCGCGTGAGCCCCCAAAACCTGATCAGTCTTGCCGAATCTCTACGCGCACCGCAATAAGCGGAAAGCCTGCCTTCTCGCAGGCGCTGAAGGGCGACTCAACGGTCATCAACCTAATTTTGATACGCCCTAAGCCCGGCCGACGCCGGCATAAACGATCCGCTGGCACAGTACACCCGTCGGGTTCTGGCTCAATTCCGCCAGCACTCGCGGCAGATCGACGAACGCGCGCTCCCCGCTGATAAGATGGTCCAGCACCGGATCGTCCAATAGATCCATCACCGTGGACAAGCGTCGCCGATGATCCCAGCGCCCACGTTGCGCGGTGGCCACCGTGCCAACTTGGGAGCTTTGGATGCGCAAGCGCTTGGCGTGGAAATCCTCGCCCAGCGGCAGACCGACCAAACGCCCGCCGAACCAGCTTGCTTCCACCACCGTTGCCTCGAACCCGGCCAGGTGCAACGCCGTCGCCAGCCCGGCGGGCGCGCCGCTGGCATGAATCACTACATCCTGTTCGGCCACCGCCTGGTCTGGCGTCACGAAGCGCACACCCAGTTGCGCCGCGATCACCGCCTTGCCCGCATCCACGTCCAGCAGTTGCACCGCGCAGCCCGGCAAGCGTCCGACCAGCCGGGCGATCAAACAGCCGACCGTGCCGGCGCCGATCACCGTGATCCGGTCGCCCAATCGGGGCGCGGCATCCCAGAGCACGTTGAGCGCCGTTTCCAGATTGGCCGCCAGCACCGCCCGGCCCGGAGGGACGCACTCCGGCACTGGGGTCACCGCCGCCGCTGGGACCACATAGCGGTCCTGGTGGGGATAGAGGCAGAACACGGTTCGACCCCGCAACGCCGCTGGGCCGGCTTCGACCACCCCGACGTTGCAATAGCCATACTTCACCGGGGCGGGAAAGTCGCCCTGTTGGAACGGGGCGCGCATGGCCTGATGCTGGCTGGGCGGCACCTCGCCGCGAAAAACCAGGCTTTCGGTGCCGCGACTGATGCCGGTATAGAGCGTGCGCACCCGCACTTCGCCCGGACCGGGAGGCGGCAGGGATTCATCGAGAATTTCGCCGTGGCCGGGCCTTGTCAACCAAAAGGCGCGTGCCACAAAGGCTTGATCGGCTTGCATGGGCTTGGGAGAGATAGGCTGGATATGCACGGGTTCCCCAACTTGAAAAACCTGTGAGGGTTGCATTGTCACTAAAGGTGAGTGTAATGCCATTTCAAGCAACATGGCGTTTTCATGGAGATTGACCTTAAATAGCCAAGATGAAGGATTTTTGTGTGTAACCCATTGAGGAAACCATTATGGCAACCGCCCCGGCAACGGTGCCCTCCCTGCTGCACGAATTGACGACCCCGCTGACCGTCCTGATCAGCACCGGCGACCTGCTGCGCGATAAAGTACCCGATACGATAGAGCCCTTCATCCGTCGCCTGGGCGACATGAGCCATCAATTTGGGCGGGAAGTGGTGGAGCTACGCACGCGCCTGGAGGAGAGAATCGACCTGCGATCACTCGCCAAGGCGGCGGCGCAAATCCGGCAATTGGCAGCGGGGTGGCGGCATTATCAAGCGGACTTATCCGATTTGGTCGTTGCGATCCAGGCAGCGCAGGTCCGTCTGGAAGACCCGCTGTTGGACCGGATTCTGAACCAGAACCTGTCGAACGGTCTGAGTGAACTCACCCGAAACATTGCCCGCCTGGAAGCCCTCCAGCCCGAAGACCTGACCTTTCCAGAACAGGGATAACCGCGCGTTGAGAGCCACCGCTTTTTCACCGCGCGGCGATGGCCCATCATGACCGACACTGCCGAATCCCCATTTCAGTCGCTGTTGGCCAGCACCCTGCGCAGCCTTGTCCCGGCGCTGTTCCTAGTAGCGGGGCTGGCGTTGCTCGCCACCGACGGGCTTCATCTCCCCAACGGCTATATCGTCCAATGCCTCGCCGTGTTCGCCGGACTGCTGCTCGCCGTGGCCCCGTTTTTGCCCCAGCATTTGCCGCTCGTCATCTTCGGCGCCGCCAATCAGGTCACCCTGTCGCGTGCCGGAATGGCGGCGCTGGCGGCGGGTCTGATCGGTCGGCCCGAGATGACGCCGACCCAGGGCTGGTTCGTGGCCATGCTGGCTGGGCTCGCTCTGGCACTCGATGGGATTGACGGCTGGCTGGCGCGGCGCGGTGGTCTGCAAAGCCCGTTTGGCGCCCGCTTCGACATGGAAGTGGACGCTTTTTTCATTTTGATTCTGGCCATTCTGGTCTTCCAGTCGGGCAAGGCCGGCGCTTGGGTGCTGCTGTCGGGTCTGCTGCGTTACGGTTTCGTCGCGCTGGGTTATGCCCTGCTCTGGCTGAATCGGCCACTGCCGCCGCGCAAGCGCCGACAGACCGTCTGCGTGCTTCAGACCGCTGCGCTGGCGTTATGCCTCGCGCCGCCGCTGATTCCTCCCTGGGCAACGGCGCTGGCCGCCACCGCGCTGGGACTGCTGGTGCTCTCGTTTGCGGTGGACGTTCGCTGGCTTTGGCGGATCCACCGCTCTACCCCGCAGGAGAACGCCCGATGAAGCGCCGTCGAACCTGGCTTGCCCTCATCGAATTCGGGGCACGGCGGCAGTGTGCGGCGTTGGTTCTGGCGAGCCAGGCGGCCGGCTATCCAGCGTCCGCAGCAGCAGCGGCCCCAGCATCTCGATGCCACCCAGCGCGGCCGGACCTGGCGTGATACCCGGCCGAAACCCCGCCTGCTCGAACGCTTCGATCAGCGCCGGGTCGCGTGAGAACAGGTGAACAGGCACCTGCCAGGGAATCTCCCGACCCCCAACCACTGCCGGCGGCTGGTGGTCCCCGAGCACCAGCAGCAGCGCGTTCGCCGGCGCGTACCGGCGCAGATAACCCCCCAGCACTTCCAGGTTGTAGCGAATGCTTTGCAGGTAGGCCGAAGCCAGTTCCCGACCATCCAGTCGATGGTTCAACTCCACCGCCTCCGCGACCACAGCAGCGGTGGGAGGCGCGTCAAAAACGGTCCAGTCCGGCTGGTACGGCGGTAACGGTGCGAACGGCGCATGGCTGTTGATAGTCGGGTAAAACACCAACAGCGGCGCACGGCCGGCGGGCGCTACCTCGGTCTGGTGAACATGGTACAGACTGTATTGATCGGGAATGACCCACCAGCCGTAAGCGGGACCGGGGTACTGCAACCGCTCGGTATTGTAAATTTGATCGAAGCGATAGAATTGCCCTTCCGGCCAGGCATACTTAAGGCCGGGCATTACCGAGATCGTGCGATAGCCAACGGCGGCCAGGCGGCTGGCGAGCGTGGCCCGGTCGGAGGCCAGCAAGTCCTGGTAGTCTCCCTGGTCGGCGATGCGCAACCCGGACAGCAGGCTGGAATGCGCCAGCCAGGACGACCCACCGAAGGTGCTGGATTCCACTCGCGCCGAGGCCACTCGCCAGCCGGAAGCGTCCAGCGAGCGCTCGAAAGCGGCAAAATCGCCGGCGAGCGGGACGGAGAAGCGGGGATCGTCGAACACCAGCGCGCCGTAGGATTCGAAAAAGATCACGAACAGATCGCCCCCACCCAAGCGGCCCAGATCCGATACAGGCAGCGGCGGCTGAGCAGCGATCCGGCCATGATCCCTGAACACCGTGGCGTCCAGCATTAACCCGGCCTGCTCGACCAGCATCCCGGTCACCGGCAGCGCAAACCCGTGTTCCAGCGGCAGGCGAGGACTCAAGCGGCCGACGCCGTACAATGTCAGTAGCACCAGCGCCAACGCGCCGAGCCTGCGGCGACCCGCCGGA
>JBATDL010000039.1:0-9882 GCA_049663445.1 Candidatus Competibacter sp. | reverse complement strand
GGATCGTGCTCGCCGCTCGTCGCACCGCCAGTTCGGCGCTGGCCACGCGGTCGCCGAGATCCACCGGATCGAGTTCGGCGAGAAGTTGACCCGCCTTGACGGCATCGCCCTGATCGACCAACACCCGCAGGACGCGACTGGCGACGGTCGGTCCGAGCGCATAGGCGCGGCGCGCCTCGATGGTGCCAATGCCGAAGGTGCTGGCGGCGAGCGTGCCCTGCGTGACCTTGGCGACCGTGACCTTGATCGGCGCCATGGGTCCCTGGCTGACGACCAGCCAGCCAAACAGCATCGCCAGGCCGAGGGCGGCGGTGATCAGCGCCGCCGTGCGGTTCGCACGCATTTTCATCACGCCCCTCGCCCGCGATAAGCGTCGAGCAGCAGCGGCCACAGCTTCGCCGCGCCTTCCACCATCTCCGCCTCGTCGCCGGCGAGCGATGCCTGAATTACCAAACCTTGCACGGCGCCGATGAACAGGACCGGCGCCAGTGTCGGATCAAGGGCGGGCGGCAGTTCACCGGCGACCTTTGCTTGTGTGAACAGCCGGGTCAGCCGCTGGCGATACGCACTGATCATGGCATGTACTTCGACGCGTACCGGTGAATCGCCCGGGTACTGCAACTCGTGGAACAGGACGCGCGGCACACCCGGGTTTGCCGCGACAAAAGCCACATGCGCGAGAAACGCCTGCTCGATTTTTGCGAGCGGCGAAGCCGCCGTCTCGATCGCTGCCGCGAACGCCGCGCCGAGCGCTTCACGGACCCAGCCAAAGACCGCCAGCCAGATGGCCGATTTATCGGGAAAATGCCGGAAGATGGCCCCTTGGGTGAGGCCCATCCGGTCGGCGATCGCCTGGGTCGTAATCGTATCCGGGCCGCGTTCCCGGGCCAGTGCGAGGACGGTGGCAACGATCTCCCGTTGCCGCTGATCCGTGGTCAAGCGCTGACGCGGCCTCGTATTGGGAATGGCTGGAGTGATCATGGGATAGAGATGCTTGCTTTTTAGTAAGTAAGTAAATACTATCTTAATAGACGCTGCCGGCATTTGGCAAGCCGAATGATTCGAAGGAGAACCCGGTCATGTCTTTCCCGGACTTTTTCGACGCCGCGCTGCGGTCACCGTATCCGCCCAGCTCGACCGGGTTCCATCGGACCCACGTATCGCCCTGCTCCTGAAGGGATGACGATGAACGATCAATTTGAACCGGATTGGAATCCGAGAGCCGAAGAGGTCTTGCGCGACCCGAGTGTGGCCTACGATGAAATACGCGAACGCTGCCCCGTCGCCTACAGCGATTACCTGCTACCGACCCAAGCGGTCTACCCGGCGAGCGGTCTGGCCACGTTGCCCCTCTGGATCCGATAAGCGCCCGGCGTACCTGCGGGGATTCCACAAGACTGACGGCCAAAGGGCGCCTCCCTGGCCTTTTCGGCCGCCACTGGGCGATCATTCCTGGCGGTTCGCACAGGAAAACAGGTTGATTATCGATTGGGGAGTAGCGACATGACGGAAGGCAGCAAGCATGGATTGGCCACCCGCAGCATTCACGGCCACAGTCTCCAGGACGCGCACGGTAGTCCGCACATTCCGGTGTACGACACCACGACCTTCGCGTTCGCCTCGACAGCCGATCTCCTCGACGTCGTCGATGGCCGCAAACCCGGGAGCTTTTACACTCGTTATGGCCTGAACCCATCGATCTTTGCACTGGAAGAGACGCTGGCCGGCATCGAAGGCGCGGAGATGGCCTGGGCCTTCTGCTCCGGGATGGCCGCCGAGACCGCATTGTTCCTGACCCACGGTCGTGAAGGCGTGGTCTGCATCGGCGACGCCTACGGTGGCACACTTGAATTGCTCGCCCAGCAGTTGCCCCTGCTCGGAATCAAGACCCATTTGATCCTCGGTGGCGAGCTGGACCGGCTCGATGCGCTGCTGGCGGACGGCGTCAAGCTGCTCTTCTTCGAGACGCCCACCAATCCAACGCTGGCGTTGTTCGACATTCGCGCCATGGCGACAAAGGCCCACGCTCATGGGGCGCTCGTCGCCGTCGACAACACCTTCGCCTCACCCGTCAACCAGCGTCCGCTGGAACTCGGCGCCGATGTCGTTGTGCATAGCGCGACCAAGTATCTCGGTGGCCACAGCGACCTCACCGCCGGCGCGATGATGGGATCGAAGGCGTTGCTGGGGCCGGTGTGGAACTGGCGCAAGAATCTCGGTTCGATGATCGCGCCGGCCACGGCGTCGCTACTCTCGCGCAGTCTGCGCACCCTGGTGGTGCGCGTGCGCCAGCACAACGCGGCGGCCCAGCAAATCGCCGAAGCCATGACCCGGCATCCGAAGGTAAGCCGCGTGTTTTATCCCGGCCTTGCGGATTTTCCGGATCATGCCTTGGCTCAGGAACAGATGCACGGCTTTGGCGGCATGCTGACCATCGAGGTGGCCGGCCGCCGAGAAGACGCCACACGCGTCGCCGATCGGCTCAAGCTCTTTGCACTGGCGCCCAGTCTCGGTGGCGCCGAAAGCCTGGTCACCCAGCCCTGCACGACGACGCACCACGAACTGACGCCGGCGGAGCGGACTCGTCGCGGCATTTCGGACAGCATGCTGCGTTTGTCGATTGGCCTGGAAGAGGTCGAGGATCTGATCGACGATCTGGAACAGGCGCTGCGGTGAGCCATCCGCTGCGTATGATGACAGTAGAGGGTCAGGGCTGGCTCGGAAGCGGGGCGGTTTACCGGTCGCGCGACCGAAGCCAACCATCGGACCAGGCGCGGCGAGACAGGGCGCGTCCATGCGCCTATTCGGCCAAAGGACCTTGATCATCCTTCCGGCCAAGACCCTTTGACCCGGCGGCGGCAAGCACGAATTCCATTGTGCCCGAAACCCGGCGGCGGCAATTGAATCGTTCAAAAAATAAAGGACATACTGCACATGCCAAGCATCGCCACCGTCAGCGCGAGCGTCATCAGACGAACGCACTCGCTGTTGAGCAGGTCTCTGTTTCGGTACCCCGTGTTCAACCTGGGCTTTCGACCATTTTTTCTCCTGGCTGGCGTCTTCGCCACACTGCTCATTCCGCTCTGGTTGGCGATTTTTACCGGGCTAGGGTCCTCGCCGTCCTATCTGGGGTCCGTGGGATGGCATGCCCATGAGATGCTATTTGGTTATACGATGGCGGTCGTTGCGGGTTTTCTCCTGACGGCGGTGCGCAACTGGACCGGTCTTCCCACACCCACGGGGCCGTTACTCGCCGGCTTGGCATTACTATGGCTAACCGCTCGATTGATGCTGGTTTCCACCGCCCTTGTACCGGCATGGTTGGCAGCGGTGATCGATGTGTCCTTTTTACCGGCCATTGCCGGGGTGTTGCTGCCCCCATTATGGCGATCGCGCAATCTTCGCAACCTTGCGTTCCCGTTTATCCTCCTGGCGCTGGCGGGCGCTAACCTGGTCATCCATCTCCAGGCGTTGGGCATGCTCACCTCCGGAAGCGATCGCGCGCTGCAATTCACCCTCAATGCGGTCACTCTCATCATGGTCGTGATCGGCGGTCGGGTGATTCCCGTATTTACCGCCAATGTGCTGCCCGAGGCCCAGGTCCGCCGCCTCGCCTGGGCGGATAGTCTCGCTATCGGTTCGGTCATCCTGGTGCTAGTGATCGATCTCTTCCCAGCCCTGCATGCGCTTACCGGGCCGGTAGCGTTACTGGCGGCGGCGGTGAACATGATCCGGATGGTGCGCTGGCGATCCCTGGTCACCCGGCGCGTGCCGATGCTGTGGATTTTGCACCTCGGCTATGCATGGATGGTCGTCGCCCTTGCCTTGAAGGGACTCGCTGGCATGGTACCGGTAGTCACGCCCAACGCGGCCATTCATGCGCTGACGGTCGGTGCGATCGGCAGCCTGACGTTGGGCATGATGAGTCGCGTCGCGTTGGGTCACACTGGCCGTGCTATCGTGGCCAGTACGCCTATCATTGCGGCATTTATCCTCATTAACGCGAGCGCAATACTACGGGTGGCGATCCCTATCGTCATGCCGGAATTCTATTGGTCGGAACTCAACGTAGCAGGACTGTTATGGTCGAGCGCCTTTGCGCTGTTTGTCATTCACTACACCCCCATTCTGATGCAACCCCGGATCGACGGAAAGCCGGGCTAAGCATCGAATCGATCAACCAGTCCGGAGTATGGATATGGATGACAGGCTAACGGGCGGCGAGCATTCCAGGCTGGCGTCGCTCGCCCGGTTGATTCGTGAAGTGGACTCAGCGCCAGATATGGAGACGGCGCTGCGGGTCGTGGTGGAACGCACTCGCGAGCTGATGGCGGTGGATGCCTGCAGTATTTATTTCACCGAACACGAGCGCCGACGGCATGTGGTCGTGGCCACGGCGGGCCTGGCCCCGACCGTGATCGGACACATTCAATTCGGCTTTGGCAAGGGGCTCATTGGGAGGGTGGCCGAGAGTGCCTTGCCCATCAACCTGGAGCACGTTCCCGAAGCGCCGCATCAGGAGTTCGTCCGCCAATCCGGTTCCGGACCCTTCCATGGGTTTCTCGGCGTGCCGATTACCCACCGAAGCGAGGTGCTGGGCGTATTGGTCGTGCGCCAGCGGGCCGTGCGCCGCTTCGACGATGCCGATACCGCGATCTTGACCACCCTGGCCGTCCAACTGGGTGGCGCGATCGCTTATGCGAGGGCCAGCGGCGATCTCTGCGGCCTATGCCGGCCGGATGGCGCGGAGCGGGGCTGGATTGAAGGGCTACCGGGAGCCCCTGGGATCGCCGTGGGAACGGGGGTTGTGGTCTTTTCGCCGACCGACCTTGCTGCGGTGCCCAACCGCAAGCCGGAAGATCCCAGGATGGAGGAGCAGCACCTGCGCCAAGCCGTGGCGCGGGTCCAAGCGGAGATCAGGCGGCTCAGCGCGGACCTTGATGGCACGCTCTCCGCAGCGGACCGAGCGCTGTTCGATGCCTATACATTGATTCTGGACAGCCCGGAAATCGTGGAAGCCACGGTGGCGCGCATCCACCAGGAAAACTGGGCGCCCGGTGCGCTGCGGCAGACCATTGAAGGGTATACGCAACGCTTCGACGAGATGGAAGACCCTTACCTGCGGGAGCGGGGCGAGGACATTCGAGGGCTTGGCCATCGCATACTCGCGCACTTGCGGGGCGGGTCCGAAACCATGGGTGATTACCCGTCGAGTACCATTTTAATCGGTCGCCAGCTCAGCGCCATCGACCTGGGGCTCGTGCCCCGCGACCGAGTGCGCGGCATCATCTCGGCGGAGGGTTCTTCACTATCCCATTTGAGCATCCTTGCCCGTGCCCTTGGCATACCGGCGGTGGTGGGTATTGGGCGTATACCTCTGGAGCATTTGGACGGCCAGGAAGTTGTTGTGGATGGCAACCGCGGATGGATATACCCGCAGCCCCATCCCTCGTTACGCCAGGAGGTCGAGCGTCTCATCCGCGAAGAGCGGGGGCTCGAGAACGAGCTCAAGACCCTTCGGGATCTCCCGGCGAAAACACCAGACGGCAGAGAGGTGTTCCTCTACACCAACGCGAGCCTCATCGCGGATGTACCCTTGATGGTGGCCGCCGGCTCGGCGGGCATCGGGCTGTTTCGGTCCGAGCTGCTGTTCATGCGCTACGACCGATTTCCCAGCGAGCAGGAACAAATGAAAGTTTATCGGCAGATGCTGGAGGCGGTCGCGCCGCTGCCGGTCAATCTGCGGACCTTGGATGTGGGGGGTGACAAACCGCTTCCTTACCTGCCCTTCGTGGAGCGGAACCCGATGCTGGGCTGGCGCGGCATCCGTCTCACTCTGGATCACCCCGAGATCTTTCTCACCCAGCTCAGAGCCGCGCTACGCGCGAACGTCGGGTTGGGAAACCTGAGACTCCTCCTGCCCATGATCAACGGTGTCGCCGAGGTGGAAGAAACACTCACCCTGATCGACCGAGCACATCACCAGCTTCTGGAGGAGGGCGTCGCGTCTTCTCGCCCGCCGGTTGGGCTCATGATCGAGGTACCCTCCGCAGTCTATCAAGTGGAAGAGCTGGCTCGGCGAGTGGACTTTTTTTCCGTCGGCACCAATGACCTCACTCAATATCTGCTGGCCATCGACCGCAGTAACCCTCACGTATCGCAACGGCTGGATCCCCTCCATCCCGCCGTGCTGCGCGCGCTCCGGCACGTAGTGGACGCATCCAAACAAACCGGCACGCCGGTCGCCGTGTGCGGGGAGATGGCCGGCGATCCCGGTGGCGCCCTGCTCTTGTTGGGGTTGGGATTCAAGCGCCTGAGCGTGAGCGCTGCGGCTCTCCCGCGAGTAAAATGGGTGATTAGAAGCGTGGCGTTTTCACGAATGGAATCGCTGGCGCGGCAAGCCCTCACGTTGGAGAAGCCGGAAGCGATCCACCGGTTACTAGAACACGCCTTAAAAGATGCCGGTCTGGACCGTCTACAGGGGGTCGTCTCGGAAAACGGAAAAATCGTACGCTAAGCGCGCGCCGCGACGGGTATTCAGAGGGTTCCAGGGTCAGCCGCGAAGGAAGAACAGCGTGGTCATGATTAAACCGGTGGCAACGATACCGGCACGCAGCACGGACGCCGGTATCCGCCTCGCAGTCCGCGCGCCAAAATAACCACCTGCGGTCGCCGCCATCATCATCAGCCCTGCCTGGGGCCAGGCCACGACGCCGCCCCAGGCGTAGATCGCGACGGCGATCGCGGTCAGTAATGCCGAAACCACGTTCTTGATGCCATTCATCGCATTCAAGTTGGTTTGGCCGAGCAAACCGAACAGCGCCAGCAACAGAATCCCGAGGCCACCATTGAAGTAGCCGCCATAGATGGAGACAGCCAGCATGCCCACGGCAGACCGCCCCGCCGAGGCGTGGCCAGCCGGGCCGTCCTTGGCTTTGCGTGGCAGCACCGGACCGATGGCAAAGAGTATCGTTGCCATCAGCAATAGCCAGGGCACGATTTTGCGGAAGGTGTGGTCGTCGGTCAGCAGCAGCAGGGTGGCGCCCATCGCGCCACCGATCAGACTCAGCGCGGTCAGGGTGAGCAACGATAAACCGGGCGGCGCCTCCAGGTCTTCACGAAAGCCCAGGGCTCCGGAAGCGTAACCGGGTAACAGGGCCACGGTGCCGGTGGCATTCGCGGCCACCGTGGGCATGCCCGTGAACACCAGTGCCGGGAGCGTCAGGAAACTGCCGCCGCCAGCGACCGCATTCAACGCACCGGCCATGCCGGCGGCGACGAGTAACAGGATGACGTTGAAAGGGTCATTTAGCATTCAGTGGGAATCTCCAAAAAGAGGGGGTACCTCTCAAGTGATGTGATTGAGGCTGTGGTCGGACCTCACCGACATCTCGACTTGACCGGGCTGCGTCTACGTCGCCCTCGCGATCGATGGGTTCGCCCCCGACCCGTGGGTTGTCAGGCCCTTCCTTGCATATATATCATAATATGATATAGTTAATTTCAAGGGTATGTACGCGTATCCGAGGGTGTGGTTGTGTTCAATCAATCTGTTCGAGGCCTGATCGGTCGCGTAAAGGAGTCTGTCATGAGAATGTTGCAAATACCGAATATGGTCTTTTCTTTTCATGAGGGCTGGGACGAAATAATCAGCGTTCATCCGTCAGTAGCCCGCTTGTTTGCGCTGGTGGTGTTGCCGTTATCGCTGTTGCCGCCGGCCATGATCTATTACGCGGGCGGACACCATGGCGACGTCTTTGCGCCAGGGGTTTCGCTCGCGCAGTGGCACACTGCGGCGGGGATATTCTTGGTCGCCGAGTTGCTAACCGTTCCGGCGATGGCTTGGCTGATTCACCTCATCGTCACAAAAACGTATAATGTGACCGCTAGTTATCACGAATGCTTCACGCTGGCGGCCATCGCCCCGATTCCACTATGGCTTTCCTCGCTGGCACTGTTCGTGCCGAGTCTGGCCATCAATATGGCTATCGGGATTCTGGCGCTGTTCGGTTCGACCGGACTGATTTATCACGGGGTCTATGCACTGTTTCACATGCGCGAGAATCTTCAGGCGTTGCAGATGGCGACGGTCATCGCGGGTACGGGGCTTTTCGCCTGGTTGGTGCTCGTGCAAATCGTACTGATGCATTGAGGTCGGCGTGTCGCCGTGCCTCGGGGGACGAATGAGGGCATCCCAGTTCCCCTTTCGCCCCGCGCTCGGCGACCGCCCTTTGATCCCCGGTTCGCCTCGCTCCGCAGGGCCGCAGCTTCGGCGCGAGGCGCGCCTACCCATGTCGGTTTTTTTATGTCAATCCTGCGGGTAGCCCCTGACTCGCTGACCCGCCTCGTGCCTCGCGCTTCCATGGTGGGCCGCGTCAGGATGAAACGACACACACCCAAAACCAGGGTCGATGGATACACCCGTGCCGATACATGATGATTTGCCTCTAAACAAGCATGACTTTGAAATACTCTCTGATTTTCGCTACCAGATACGGAAGTTTGTTCACTTCAGCGAAGAGGTGGCGCGCCAACACGGTATTACGCCCCTGCAGTATCTGATGTTGCTGCATATCAAGGGTTATCCCGGTCGCGAGTGGGCAACCGTGGGCGAGCTGACCGAGCGCCTGCAGACACAACAACACGGTGTCGTGGCGCTGATTTCGCGCTGCGAGAAGTTGGGGCTTGTCGAGCGTCGCCGCTCATCGGAAGATCGGCGACGGATCGAGGTCCACTTGCTTGCGAACGGTCAAAAGATGGTCGAACAGATCGCGCGGCTGCACCGGGCACAACTGGCCTCCTTGCAGGGACGCTTCGTGGTACCCGACATCCAGGTTTTCGAACACCCCTAGCCGTGAACCGCCCCGGCTTTCTCAGGGTGCCATCTTCTCAAGCGTGGGAGCCTCCGGGAAAGCCGGAGCGGTTCAGTTGGCAGTGCTATCAATTCGGCGAGAAGCCGCTTTATCCGCCTTCCCGTCGCTGGGTTTTCATCGTTTCCTGTTCGTACGCTTTGAGAATCGATTGGAGCAACCCAGGAAATCGCACCTCCAGTTCGTGCACCCGCACCCGGCTCGTGAGTTCCACCCCTTTGCGTTCGCTGAAGATCAAACCCGACTCTCGTAGAATGCGATAGTGCTGAGAGCATGTTGATTTCGGCATTTCGACTTCGAGTCGGTCCGTCATTTGCGTGCAATTCAAACTGGCTTCCGCCCTCAGAAGTTCCCTAACGATTGTCAGCCGCACGGGATCGGCGAGGGCGTGAAGGATGCCTGCCACGGTCGTGTCTTCGATATTGGGGTGCGTTAATGGTCGACTCATAAATTGTAAGACTACCCGATACGGTTGCTTTTTCAATAATGCTGTAGTTCAATAACATTGAACAATAAAGAGGACCAACCGATGTCGACTCTCTTTGACTCTTTGCGCCTCGGCGATCTATTGTTGCCAAACCGTATTGTGATGGCACCGTTGACCCGCAGCCGCGCCGGTGCGGCGCGCATCCCAAATGCCCTCATGGTCGAATACTACGCGCAGCGAGCGAGCGCGGGGCTAATCATCACCGAAGCGACCTCCGTGACACCGCAAGGCGTAGGCTATGCCGATACACCGGGCATTTGGTCGGCCGAGCAAGTGACTGGCTGGAAACCCATCACCCAAGCGGTGCATCACCAGCAATTCCCGCTCTCTGTTATTTAGACCTATTTTTTAATAGAGTAATTAGTGATCATAGAATGATCTAATAAGAAAGACAAAACGCTACCTAAGCGCTCGAGGCGCTTAATGAGCTATAGAATAAAGACACCCTGATTATTAGACTAAAGAAAGCGAACATACCTACAGGCTATCAAAAACCTAAGAGGTATTGGGTTGTAAGAATCCACC
>JBATDL010000038.1:0-5298 GCA_049663445.1 Candidatus Competibacter sp. | reverse complement strand
ACTCATGCCCTATGCCCACCACTTGATGAAAAATTACATCTTAACAATGAGTTGGATTTGTGGGTAATCGGATGGTTTTAAGAGTTGTTGATAACCCCTTGGCATGTTCAGACAGGTTGTTGGCCATGTCTTTGGTATGCTCACATATCTGGGTGAATGCGCCTTCCAACTGCTTGTGCAGGGTTTCGTTCTGGGCAACCAAGCGATCGGCGGTCTTCGTCAGGTGGCTTTGCAGATCTTGAACACCGTCGTCCAGTTTCTGCGCGCCTTGCATGAGGGCGTTCTCGACAGCGGTGGCGCCACTTTCCAACCCTTCACGAACGCGATCGATACCTTGATCGGTGGTTTTGATAAAGGCATTGAGCTGTTCATGGGTCTTTTTGTCGTGGGCCTTGATGTAGGCATCGGACAGATCCAGCAGTTTGGTGTAATGCTCGCTGGCGGTTTGCACCGAATCAGCTACTGCATTGACGGTCTGCTCAATCTGCTCGCGGATTTGTGGAACCGCCTCGACGGCCTTGTCGCGCATATCGCGGAATATCTCCAAGTGACGGCTCAATTCCTGGAGTTGATGCTGATTCACTTCCAGCACCGTCTTGAGCTGCGCCATGGTGGTGGGGATTTGTTGTGATTCCTCGGCGATGTGAACCACAGAGACTTCAATCTGGGTAATCGCATGCACTGCTTGTTCATACTGTGCAGACATCTGTTCAAGTTGTTGCCGGTAATTATCTTGCCATTCGACCAGTTTTTGCACCGAGGCATCCAGCGCCTTGAAATTATCGCCGAATTGCTCAGTCAGGTTTTTGTTGAAGTCGGCAATCACCTCACGCAAAGCATTCATCATCTGTTCCGTGGCAGATTTAGAAAGCATCTCCGCGAACTCATCCAGTTCCTGCCAGAGCTTGTCGGCAAACTGGTTGCGCGCTTCTCGGTCCTCAGCAATGGCAAGCATGGTTTCTTTATGTCGGTCACTCTCATCGCTGCGCAGCAACTTCAGCTGACTGATCAAGCTGGCCTCCTCCGTACCGGAAATAACCATGCGCAATTCTGTGACTGCCTTTACCATCTCTTTGTGTTGGTCGTTTTGGTCAGTCCGCAAGAGCTTCATTTGACCGACCAAGCTGGTTTCTTCAGCGCCAGAAATAGCGATTTTCAATCCATTGAGCATCTGATTCTGCTCCAAGATTGCGCCAAGGATTTCTTCTGGGCCTGCTCCAGTGATAACATCCTGCTTACGTGGCGGGGCAATAAGCAATGTTGTCGTCAGCACCTTGAACAGAATCGCACTTCCCATGCCCGCCAGGCTAGTGATAAAAGCAGTTTTGAGTCCTTCCAAGAGTGCTGGAATACTGGCGTCAATATCATCTGGCTTGAAGTGCATGAGTCCAATGACGATACCAACGAAGGTGCCGAGGATACCTAACGATGTTAGCAGCGTCGGTGCGTAGCTTACAAAGCGGGGAGCGTGATCTTTGCGAGTCATCCATATGGCGATGCCGAAGTTAATTAGTATCAATAAGAGAAAGATTTCGGTAACGATTTCTGCTTTAGCGTCCCGTAAAAGACTCTCAAGTATTGGGCTAATGAAGGTTAGGTTTTCCATGGGGTTTCTTAGTTATAGGAGTTATGCAGTCGCCGGTAACATATAAAGCGGATGAGCTAAATAGGTCCGCATGGCGAGTCTGATCATCATGGTTTTAGCCTCAAACCAACTGATGTTGGCGTAATGGTAATAAACGTAACCCGTCGAGCGAGGGAGTAGCAACGGCTGAAGTGGATTGGATAGGAACGGTGGATTCCCGATCCGATCGAGCCAGACTCGGATAGAATAACGGTTGCGAAACACGATCACCCGAGGAACCCACCGATGATGATGTGGCCGTTGGCAACCGAAGGCGAGGGGTTGGACCGGTCGGCGCACTTGGCGGCGCTGACCGGGTTTGTCGAAGCGGCGACGCCACGTAGTGCACGCCCTGCTTGATGGGGTGGAGCCGACATCATCTGCTGGTCGCGGGACTTGGCCGAGCAGGATCACCTGCCGGCCATAAGTCGAACCCGGCAGGCGCGGATTCACGGCTACTTCGAGCGTCACCGCGACCAGATTCATGACGATCCATACCTCGCCGCCGGTTATCGATCGCCTCAGGCGTGATCGAAGGCGTTTGTCGCTATGTGGTCAAGGACCAGATGGCGCACGCTGGGATGCACTGGACCCTGCCCGGCACCAGAGGCCCTATTGAACCTGCGCTGCATCGCTCGCAACGACGAATTGATTGGTGTAAATCGAAAAGGCCATTCTCCGGTTTCGCTGGCAGTACTGTTACTGCGTATATTGCCTTCACCGACCCTATCAACAGGGTCGGTGAAGGTGCTTTCGACTGATCTTCCGGGTCGAAGAATTTGGCCGTCAGGTCGGTGGCGAAAACGACCAGCGGGCGACGAACGACGGCGCATTCACATCAGAGATGCTTAGTCCGCTCGCGCAGGATGAATTTCTGCATCTTGCCGGTTGAAGTCTTGGGCAACGGACCGAACACCACGGTCCTCGGTACCTTGAACCGCGCCAACTGGTTACGGCAAAACTCGATGATTTCCTCTTCGGTCACATGCTCCATGCCCGGCTTGACGGTGACGAACGCGCAGGGCGTTTCGCCCCACTTCTCGTCGGGTCGTGCCACCACCGCCACTTCCATCACCGCCGGATGCCGGTACAACACATCCTCGACTTCGATGGTGGAGATGTTCTCGCCACCGGAGATGATGATGTCCTTGGAACGGTCCTTGATGTCGATGTAGCCGTCCTCGTGCCAGACCGCCAGATCGCCGCTGTGGAACCAGCCGCCCTGGAACGCTTCCTCGCTGGCGGCGGGGTTCTTCAGATAACCCTTCATTACCACGTTGCCGCGCATGAAGATTTCGCCGATGGTTTCGCCATCCTGCGGTACCGGCTCCAGCGTCTGGGGATCAGCCACCATTAACCCTTCCAGCATCGGGTAGCGTACCCCCTGGCGGGATTTCAGCGCCGCCCGTTCGGGCAGGCTCAATTCATCCCACTCGCCATGCCAGGCGCACACCACTGATGGCCCATAGGTCTCGGTCAGGCCGTAGGTATGGGTGACATCGAAATTCATCTGTTGCATACCTTCGATCACGGCGGCGGGCGGCGCGGCGCCGGCGGTCATCACCTTGACCGGGTGATCGATGCCCGCCTTCATCTCGTCCGGGGCGTTCTTCAGCAAATTCAGCACGATCGGCGCACCGCAGAAGTGATTGACCTTTTCCTGTTTGATCAGATCGAACACCAGGTCGGCGCGCACCTGACGCAGGCAGACACTGGTGCCGATCGTGGCGGCGATGGTCCACGGGAAGCACCAGCCGTTGCAGTGAAACATCGGCAGGGTCCACAGATAGACCGGATGCAGGCCCATGTCCCATACCAAGGCGTTGCTGACCGCGTTCAGATACGCGCCGCGATGGTGATAGACCACTCCCTTAGGATTGCCGGTGGTGCCGGAGGTGTAGTTCAGGGTGATGGCCTGCCACTCGTTGGTCGGGAGCTGCCAGGCAAACTCGGGATCGCCCTCGGCCAGCAAGGACTCATAGTCGAGCGTGCCCAGGTTCTCGCCGCCGACAAACTGAGGGTCATCCACGTCGATGATCAGCGGCCGCTTGGCCACCGGCACCAGTCGCAGCGCCTTGCCGATGGTCTCGGAGAATTCGCGGTCGGTGAGCAGGATTTTCGCCTCGCCGTGTTCGAGCATGAAGGCGATGGTTTCGGCATCCAGCCGGATATTCAGGGTGTTCAGCGTCGCGCCGGACATCGGGACGCCAAAATGCACCTCGAACATTTCCGGGATATTGGGCAGCATCGCCGCAACGGTATGGCCAAAGCCGATACCGCGTTTTTGCAGCGCCGAGGCCAGCCGCCGGCACCGGGCGTAGGTTTCCGCCCAGTCGCGCCGGACGAGACCATGCACCACGGCGATGTAATGGGGGTAAACCGAAGCGGCCCGTTCGATAAAGGTCAACGGGGTCAACGGCACGTAGTTGGCCGGATTCTGATCCAGGCTCATTTCATAAATATTGTGGGCGCTGGGGCTCACGGTGGCTTTCTCCAAGGTGGTTTGGTTATTGTTATTGTCGTGATTTATTGACGGAATACGCGGGAGATGCGGAAAAATCCGGCGGTCATTGAGTGTATTACCAGGGCTTAACAGCCTTTCCATGTCGGTTTGCGCTTGGCGATGAAGGCGTCGATGCCTTCGCGGGCATCTTCGCTATCCATGTTGCAGGCCATGGCCTCGCTGGCGCAGGCGTAGGCTTCTTCCAGGGGCAATCCCAACTGCCGATAGAACAATTCCTTGCCCATGCCAATCGCCAGCGACGACTTGCCGCAAATGGCGTCGGCCAGTCGCCAGATCTCCGCGTCCAGTTGATCCAGCGGCGTTACCCGGTTGATCAGGCCCTGACGCTGGGCGGTCGGCGCGTCGATGAACTCGCCGGTCAACAACATTTCCAGCGCCTGCTTACGACCGAGGTTGCGGCTCAGTGCTACGCCGGGAGTGGAGCAGAATAACCCGACGTTGATGCCGGAGACCGCGAAGCGGGCATTGTCGGAGGCGACCGCCAGGTCGCAGGCCGCGACCAGTTGGCAGCCGGCGGCAGTGGCGATGCCGTGCACCCGCGCGATCACCGGCTGCGGCAGGCGGTTGATGGTCAACATCACTTGCCCGCATTGAGCGAACAGCGCGCTGTGGAAAGCCGGATCGTTGTGGGCACGCATTTCCTTGAGGTCGTGGCCGGCGCAGAACGCCGCGCCGCTTCCGGCAATGACCACGACCCGAATGGTTTCATCGGTCGCAACCGTGTCCAGCGCCGCTTGCAGCGCACCCAGCATGGCTTGAGACAGTGCGTTGTACTGTTTGGGGCGGTTGAGCGTCAGCGTGGCGACGCCGGCTTCGTCCTGACGCAGCACGAAAATGTCTTCGGAGTGGTGGGGCGCGCTCATGGCGAGGATCTCCTCAAGTCAGGGTTGTTTCGGATGTCAATGCCAATAAGTGTAACGCGCCGCCTCGACGAATGTGCGTCTGCTTTTTATACTCGGAATACCAGCCAAGCAATTTTTATCCGCCATGTTGGCGAAAATTTGTATTATTGTTTTTCAAATAGTTATTGGATTCTGATTTTGCTGGAATGATGGAAAGCACGGATTTTATCTGGAACTTAAAGCATCATCCCGATGGTTGCCGCCGTTCGAACTGGCTAACAGGTTGCCGGATTCGGTGGCAGATAAGC
>JBATDL010000037.1:0-2870 GCA_049663445.1 Candidatus Competibacter sp. | reverse complement strand
CCGGCGCCCCGTCCGGGACCACGCGCCGTCGCCGCTCACGCCACTCGCTCCAGAAAATGGCGGGCGTAGCGACGGGCCAGTTGCCGGGTGGACAATAGAACGAATACATCGGCCACCTGGAAATCCTCGTCCAGAAACGGCTCGCCGCAAATCCGCGCGCCGATGCGCAGATAGGCTTTCAACAACGGCGGCAGCGGATAGCCGCCCCGATCCAGCATGTCGCGCCGAGGCAAAGGGATCAGCGGCCGCACCCGCAACTCTTCGGGCGTTAGATAGCGCGACGCCAGTTCGGAAAAAATCGCCTGTGCCATCGCCCCGTTTTCACCCAGCGGGATGCTGGCACAGCCAATGAGATAGTCGATCCGGTTTTCCACCACGAAGTTCGCGATCCCCGACCAGAGCGCGGCGATGGTGACACCGTTGCGGTAATCGCGGTGGACGCAGGTCCGGCCGATCTCGGCGAAGCGGCCCGGCAGCGCCAGTACCGCTCCGATTTCGAACTCGCCCTGCGAGTAGAATCCTCCCGCCTGGCGGGCGCCGTCCTCGGTCAGAATCCGGGTGCAGCCGATCAGCCTCGCGGTCAGTGGGTCCCGAACCAACAAGTGATCGCAGCGCGCGTCGAGATGATCGTGGTCCAGACCGGGGGTGCGGTTGTGCAGCCGCGCACCCATTTCCCCAGCGAAGATCTCGTAGCGCAATTGCTGCGCGGCGCGCACTTCCTCCGCCGACCCGGCGAAATCGACTTGTAACACCCCCTTGGGCGGCGGTGGGCTGACGGATGCGTAAAGCTGTGGTTGAACGTTCAAGACGGCCTCCGGAAACAAGCGGCATAAAGCAAGTTCGAGCGACGATAGGTCAGTCGAATTGCAACCGCTTTAAAGCCGCTTGACAGTCAAGTGACAATCACGCACTCGACCGTTCAAGCCGGAGGTTCGAAACATTTGAAAGAGGTTGGCGGTTTCCTACGGCTGCGGGCGGGCCGCAACCAGTAACGCTGCCGCCGGCGCCGAGGCGGAACCGGCCGAGGATCGTTTCAGCGGGGCGGGCCGGGTCACCGGCGCCACCGGAGGATGCCTCAGTTGGCCGTAGGCTCGGGTAATCCGATCAACGTAGGCCTGCGTCTCCGCGTAAGGAGGCACGTCGCCGTAACGCACCACCGCGCCCTCGCCGGCGTTGTAGCCCGCCAGAGTCAGGCGGACATCACCCTGGAAATAGGCCAGCAACCAGCGCAGGTAGGCCATGCCGCCGCGCAGATTCTGCACCGGGTCGGTGGGGTCTCGCACACCGAAGCGTTCGGCGGTCTCGGGAATCAGTTGCATCAATCCTTGTGCGTTTTTCGGCGACAGGGCCTGGCTATCGAAATTCGATTCCGCCTCGATCACCGCCAGTACCAGCGCGGGCTGCAGGCCGTAGTCCGGCGCCATCCGCCGCACCAGCGCCTCGATCTTGGCCTGCTCCGGCGTGGGTAACCCTGATCGAACCCAGCGGGCCGGCGCCGGTTGGCGAGTCGGATCCACCGGCTCCTGGCAACTCGCGCGCGCGGTCGTGGCCGGATCATCCACCAGATCCAGCATCCGCTGGGCCGGCGCATCGCCTCGCGCCGCCGCCAAGCGGAACCAGGCCGCAGCCTGGACATCGTTCCGCGCCACACCACGGCCGTTGGCATACATCCAGCCCAATTGATACTGGGCCGCGACATGACCGCGACGAGCAGCGGCGCAGTACAACTGCATCGCCCGAGCAAAGTCTTGGGTTACACCCTCCCCGTGTTCATAGCGCGTCGCCCATTCCGCTTGCACGGCCGGGGTTTCCCTGACGAGCTTGATCCAATCCGGGTTTCCCTCGGCCCCGCACGCACTGGCGGCGCAGAGTCCGAGCATCCAGAAACCTAGATGTTGTCGTAACTTCATCAAGTCGCTTTCCTGTATGGGGGCATGATTTTCCGCTGTTCGATTATGTTAAGCAGTTGGCTCAATATAGATTCCAGACGGTTGAAGACGGCTCGCTCCAACGGGGGTCAGGGGCCACACTGAGCAGGTTCTAAACCGCCGCACCCCAAGTCCCCTGCCGATGATCAATCTTCAAAATCTGCTGGACGATGTCAAGTGCCATGAAACCGTTCGCCAGTTGCGGTGACCCGACGGGGTCCGTTGCCCTCATTGTGGCGCGGCGAAGGTCACGAAGCAGGGTCGCGATACCACACCCAACCGGCGCGACAGAAATATCGATGTGAAGGGTGCCATTGCTATTTTGACGATCTGACCGGAACGGTGTTGGCCGGCCACCACCAGCCGTTACGAGTTTGGATATTATGTTTATATTTCATGGGGCTAAACTTATCGAATGCCCAGATCGCCCAGGAGTTGGGGTTGAACCCGGACGACACGCAACGGATGACCGAGCAACTGCGCCAAGGCATCATCGCCCGCCAACCCGAACCGATCCTGTCCGAGGAAGTAGAATGCGACGAGGTCTATGTGGTGGCTGGGCTTCTTTCAGTTCGTCCATAACGTTCGCATCCGGGGCAAAGGCCTGCTCAGACCTCTCTTGGAACTGCTAGTAGCCTAACCAGGTGAACTGACTGGAATCCATATTGAGCCAAGATTGAAACCAAGGCACTGGGCTCAAACCACTGTAAGCCGCCTCTCCGGATAAGGCGGGAAGGGAAAAGAGGGACTGACCTGCTGTCGCTTGGGCATCAAGCCGCCTTTGGCATCATCAGGATCTCTTCAAGGCGCAAAGGTGCCGCCATGATACCCAAACGCACGGCCGGCACCTCACCAGTGGTCCAGTGCGGACGGACGAAGTGGTGTTGCAACAGAGGCACGTCCAGGGTGCGTTGCAGCGCGTCGGCGTTCTTGGCATCGGTG
>JBATDL010000036.1:0-2765 GCA_049663445.1 Candidatus Competibacter sp. | reverse complement strand
CTGGTTATTGAGAACGCTCGCCTATCCATCCACCCAGTCGTCCCACAACATTCCGAGACGGTAGCCTACCTGCCAAATGTACGCTTGTTCGCAAGTGGCCGGCCCACGAACTGGAGGATTCCGCAAGAGGCTGAGCCCGACGGGCCCTGGATCATCGCCATGAGTCAAGCCGTCCCGCTGCACACGAACATCCGGTCTGATATAACACGGCATCCCGAAACCGTGGATCGAAAACTGACTGACCGCCGATATCTGAGGATCTGCTGCGGCCGCGCCACTTGCACCGACTGACAACGGAATGCGGCAGTCGCTGCATGCTCAACTATTATTCTTGAGGAGAGGTTCGGCGAATTCCTGGCTTCCACAACCACGCCGCGCCGGTTTTCGAGGTGGCTGAAAGTTGTTGAAAAGCAAGTGTCAGATGCGGTTTTACGAGGAACTGAACGACTTTTTGCCGCCCGCGCGCCGCAAGGTCCGTTTCATTCATGAATTCCAGCGCCGCGCCTCGATCAAGGACATGATCGAGGCGCTCGGCGTACCACATACGGAAATCGATCTGATCTTGGTCAACGGTCAATCCGTGGATTTTACCCATATCGTCCGGGATGGCGACCAGATCAGCGTCTATCCCCTGTTCGAAGCACTCGACATTCAACCGCTGGTTCGGGTTCGCCCACACCCGCTGCGGGTCAGTCGCTTCGTGCTGGACGTGCATCTGGGCAAGCTGGCGCGTTATCTGCGCTTGCTGGGATTCGATACCCTGTACCGTAACGACTACGAAGACGCCGAACTGGCGCGGCTGGCCAGCGCCGAACGGCGGATTTTGCTGACCCGCGACCGCGATCTGCTGAAACGGGCGGTGGTGACCCACGGGTACTACGTGCGTGCGGTCGAACCGCGTCGGCAAGTCGAGGAGGTAGTGGCCCGGCTGGATTTGTACCGCGCGATCCAACCGCTCCAGCGCTGTGTCCGTTGCAACGGCCTACTGGCGGTAGTGCCGAAGCAGCGAGTCCGGGAGCGACTGCCGCCGGAAACCCGCCGCTACATCGAAGCGTTCTGGGAATGCGGTGAGTGCGGCCAATTGTATTGGGAGGGTAGCCACGTCCCGCACATCCGACGCTTCATCGACGACCTCCGGGCGCGCGCCGGAAACGAAATACCGGAAACCGACCCAGTCGCTGGGCCTGACCCCTGATGCGAACCACTTCGAAGTGCGAGTTGCACGGGTTCGAACGGACCCGCCGACGCATTGACTCACCTCACCACTCTTGAAAGGATCAACCATGCGCGTGCGCTTCTGTCTTCCGTTGTTGCTGGTGTCGGGCCTGGTTTGGGCTCAGGATGCTTCGCAGCCCACTGGCCTGGAACCCATTCCCGACGGTTCGCCAACCGGGAGCGCGGAGCAAAATGTTCCGGCGCCGGAAGTGACCATCCGCCGCCGCGGCAGCGAAGGTACGATCGAGGAATACCGGGCCGGCGGGGTGCTGTATATGGTCAAGGTCAATCCCGCCAAGGGTGCTTCCTACTATTTGGTGGACAGCGACGGCGACGGTAGCCTGGAAACCCGCTTCAACGACCTGGAAAGCAATTTGGCGATCCCGGCTTGGGTGCTGTTGCGCTGGTAGCGGATTTGGCGGGGGCGAGCTGGCGGTCAGCCCTTGACGCACATCACCTGCTTGAGGGTATGCACCACCTCGACCAGGTCTGACTGGTTGGCCATCACCGCGTCGATATCCTTGTAGGCGCCCGGAATTTCATCCAGGACGCCGGCGTCCTTGCGGCATTCCACCCCGGCGGTTTGCGCGATCAAATCCTGTGGATTAAACGCCTTCTTGGCTTTACTTCGACTCATTCGTCGGCCCGCGCCGTGCGAGCAGGAACAGAACGATTGCGGTTCGCCCTTGCCGCGCACGATGTAGGACTTGGCGCCCATGCTGCCGGGGATGATGCCCAGATCGCCCGCGCCGGCGCGGATGGCGCCCTTGCGGGTGACGAACAAATCTTCCCCAAAATGGTGTTCCACCGCCACGTAATTATGGTGGCAGTTGATGGCTTCCCTGGTCGCGACGAACGGCGGCAGTTGCCGGGCCAGCGCCTCCAGGATCAGCCGCATCATCTCGCGGCGGTTGGTCATGGCGTAATCCTGCGCCCAATGCACGGCGTCCACGTAATCGTCGAAATGTTCGGCGCCCTCCTGCAAATAGGCCAGGTCACGGTCCGGCAGGTTGGCCAGGTGCTTGCCCATGTCCTTGCGGGCCAGTTCGATGAAGTAGCGGCCGATGATGTTGCCGATGCCGCGACTGCCGGAGTGCAGCATCACCCACACGTCCTGGTTTTCGTCCAGGCACAGCTCAATGAAGTGGTTGCCACCGCCCAGAGTCCCGAGTTGCCGCATCCAGCTCCGCTCGACGTTCTTCTGCATTTTCAGAATACCGGGATGCCGCTTGACGATGCGGTCCAGCCCGCCGGACAGGGCGCGCACGGTCGAGGCCGGCGCGCCGTGCCCCTCGGGGTGCATGTCGAAGCCGACCGGCACCGCCGCTTCCACGACGTGGCGCAGAGGCCGCAGGTTGTCCGGCAACTGCCCGGCCTTAAGGCTGAGGCGGACGGCATTCATCCCGCAGCCAATATCGACCCCGACCGCCGCCGGAATGATCGCGCCCTTGGTGGGGATGACCGCGCCCACGGTCGCGCCGATGCCGACGTGGACATCGGGCATCGCCGCGACATGGCTGTGAACGAACGGCAACCGGGCGATGTTGTTC
>JBATDL010000035.1:0-3237 GCA_049663445.1 Candidatus Competibacter sp. | reverse complement strand
GGCTTGGAATTGCAAAATCACCAGTCGGACGAGTGGTCAACGCTCGTTCTGATACATGCCGGAGGGATTGCCTTCGGGATTGCCGTATTGCGGGCCTATTACCATCCTTTTTGTTTGTTTTTTACTTGGCCAGCGCTGCAAGGCCGCTGGTATCCCTGGCATCCGGTCGCGTGGGATGATTTGTGTTCGCTGCCCTTTCCCCGTTTGGATCTTTTGCTAGTCGCGTATGCCGACCATGATGTAAACGCCGCGCGGACGGAAATCGAACGCCTCATCGATCATTACCCCAACCAACGCCTTGCGGCTTTGCGTGCCAAGACGAGATTGATCGCCCGCGCTTCTGCTCAAGAGAAGAGCCTGTCCCGATTGGACGCTCACCTTGCCCAACTTCCCGAAGGCGATAAAGGTTTTCTCGCGCAGACGCCCAAAGTGCGGCAGATGGTCGGCGACATTGGCCAGTTGCAAATGCGTCTGGACACCTCGGATCGTCCGTTTTTGCGCGAGCCAACCGCCGCGTTACTGGTCGAGAAGCTCAAGAATTTCCAAAGCCAGGTCGCCGGTTTTCCCGAACCGCTGGCGAGCGAATTTCGCCAAGCAGCCAGTCAATGGCTGGCCATCGCCGAACGCCAACATCAACAGATTCGCGGCGTACTCAATAAGGAACCGACGCCGCAGGTGTTTCGGGCGGGTGATCCGGTGGATCGAAACCAAGAGGCGTTTATTCCACGGGAAAACGCGCTCGGCGATCTGGATCGGCAACTGACCCTGAGTACCGGCTGTCCCGGCTTGATTCTGTACGGTCGTCGCCGCATGGGTAAATCGACCTTGCTGCACAATTTGGAAGGTTTTTTGCCGACCTCGGTGCGACCCGCCGTCGTTTCCATGCAGAACCCCGATGCTTTCAGCTCGCAAGCCGATCTTTTGAACGCCATAGCGCAGCGGACATCGGAAGTTATCCAGCCCGTGCAAAAAGCGACCGCGCCAACGCTGGCGACCTTGAAGGATTTCTTTCAATGGCTCAGCGACTGCAACGCGCGCTTGGCGGAAATGGATCACCGTCTGCTGCTGGCCATCGACGAATACGAAAATCTGGATCGTAAATTGGGCGAAGGAGTCTTCAGCGAGGATCTGCTGGCCACGATGCGCGAATCCATCCAGACGCACCGGCAGGTGACTTGGGTTTTTGCCGGCAGCCACGCCATCGCCGAATTGACGCACGCGCCTTGGTCGTCCTATCTGGTCAGCGCCCGGACTTTGGAAGTACCGCCCTTCACCGAAGCCGAAACCCGTCGCCTGTTGACCGAACCGTTGCGTTATTCATCGCTGTGGCGGGACGACGACTCGAAACGTCCTCAATTTAGCCCGGAATTCTGGGGCGACGACGGAATCGAACGCATCCACGTCGAAGCCGGCGGCTGGCCGCATCTGGTGCAACTGCTGGCTGAAACTATCGTGGATTTGTGCAACGACCAGGGACAGTCCCATGCGGATCAAGTGCTGCTGGAACAGGCCATCGCTAAAGCCGTCGTAGCGGGAGACGCGGTGCTGCGGCAACTGATGCAGCCCGAGGACGCCACGCCAGGCGAATGGGCGTATCTGCGCGGTTTTCGCACCCGCGACGCGCAGCCGCCGCCGGATGACGAAGTAGTTTATCAAGCCCTGCGCCGCCGCTTGCTGGTCGCGGTGGAAGGGGGGCAATGGCGCTTGTGGGTGCCGTTGATGCAACGCTGGTTGCGAGAGCGTGGCTAAAACAAGCGGGCTTTGGTCACTTCAGGCGCAAAGTGAGCATGATGGTTTCCCTTTAACGACAGGTAACGGCTGATGTTCAATTCAGTCACTTTGCATGATCGGGACTTTACGAGAGGGCTGCTTATCCGAGGTGGATGTCGAGCATATTGCCGAGGAGTTGGAGAGCATGGGTTCATGGAATGAATCGTGATCCGTTCCTTATTTTCTCTCGCCATCCGGCCCGAATAGATGCAAGCGCTCGCAATTCAGCCGCAGTTTCATTACGTCGCCCTTGTGAAAGGGGCGAATGCCCGGCAGGCGCGCGACCAGGATCGGGTTCGGGTCGGCCACACCGGCGAGCCGCAGATAAAGCAGGGTTTCGTGACCCAGATATTCGGCGTCATGCACCGTCGCCCGCCATCCCGCTTCCGCTTCAGCGGCGAGGGAGACATGTTCGGGGCGAAGGCCGGCGGTCAACGGTTGCTCCAAACAATCCCGCCAGGATGCGGTCGCGGCGGCGGCTGATGCCAGCGGCGCCGACTGATCGCCCACTCGTAACCGCAGCCCGCCCGCATCGGCGACCAGTCGCGCTGGAAATAGGTTCATCGGCGGATTGCCGATAAAGCCGGCCACGAAGGTGTTGGCCGGCTGCTCGTACAACTCCTGGGGTGGCGCCACCTGTTGCAGGTGGCCATGGTCCAGCACCGCCACCCGGTCGCCCAGCGTCATTGCCTCGGCCTGATCGTGAGTGACGTAGATGGTGGTCGCGCTCAACCGCTCCAGCAGATCGCTCAATTCGGCGCGGATTTGCACCCGCAGTCGGGCGTCCAGATTGGACAGCGGTTCGTCCATCAGAAACACGGTCGGTTGCCGCACCAGCGCCCGGCCCATCGCCACTCGTTGGCGCTGACCGCCGGACAGTTGCCGAGGCAAACGGTCGAGCAGTTCGCCAAGACCCAGCAGTTCCGCCGCCCATTGCATCTGTCGCTCGATTTCGGCGCGGGGCAGGTCGCGCATTTTCAACGGAAACTCCAGGTTGCGCCGTACCGTCATGTGCGGATAGAGGGCGTAATCCTGGAATACCATCGCCACGTTGCGCCGCTGCGGCGGTTGGTCGTTGACCGCTTGCCCACCGATGCGCAGGGTGCCGCGAGTCGCGGTTTCCAGACCGGCCAACAGCCGCAACAGGGTGGATTTGCCGCAGCCGGAGGGACCGACCAGCGCCAACGCTTCCCCATCGGCAACGGTCAGATTGAAATCGAAGACCGCCTGGGTTCCGCCTGGATAAATTTTGTCGATGTGTTCGAAGGCGACGCTGGCCATGAGAGTTCCGTCAGTCGAAAAACCGTTCCGCGCCGAGCAGCGGCAACACCCGCTGTATGATCGGATCGGCGGCGAAATAGCGCTGGATGACGCCATCCCGCAAATGGTTGCTCAGTGCGATCAGGATCATGCTCTGGTTCAAGGCTAGATAGTTGTAAGCCACCCGGCCGTCGCGCGGGTCCACGG
>JBATDL010000034.1:0-3661 GCA_049663445.1 Candidatus Competibacter sp. | reverse complement strand
TTGGGGATATCAATGCTTATCGCAACTGCTGTCCCGGACTGATCGGGTCACCATGGTCAGCATTCCTAATGCCATTCTGGCCCGAAATCAACTCACAAGGTTCAAAGTGAACCGGCTGGTCACTGATCGATGCCTGGATGAGGAAGGTAGTCGTGCCACCGGGCGAAAGGATGTTTGCTGGGTCCTTTTCAGGACAACGCCGATTAAAAAACCCCGGTGGGGCGTTGCGTCCCACCGGGGCTATTGTGCCAAAGCTTACAACATTGGCTGGTTTGTCAGCCCAGAATCTCCCGCAGGTGCTCGCGGTGGTGCAAAGCCGCCTCGAATTCCTCCGCCTCCAGCGCTAGGGCGTCGCGGGCCGATACCATGCCCAGCGGTCGGCCGTTCTCGGCCACCGGGACATGACGGAAGCCGTTTTCGTACATCAGGTGCAGGGCATGCGCGAAGGGCTTGTCCGGATGCACGGTCAACGGGTCGGAGGTCATCACCTCGGACAGCAGGGTAACATCGGGGTTAAGCCCTTCGGCGAGAACCCGAAAGAGCGCGTCGCGCTCGGTGAAGATGCCCACCAGGCGACCGTTTTCCACCACCAGCAGGGCACCAACCCGGGTTTGTTTCATTAGCCGGGCGGCTTCGCTGACGGTGGTTTTGGTCGGCGCTGCAGTCAGAATTTTCTGGTGCTCAACAATCTTGCGAAGCGTGCGATAAGGCATGGTATTTCTCCTGTCTCAGAATAAAACTCAATGGACCTGTACTTCGAGAGCCATCACATACACCCATTGCACCACAGAAAAATGACCATTCTGGGAACGACAAGTGTTGTGTGGGTTATTGTTATTTGTCAGTTTTATGCATCAAAGCGATGCATGTGGTGGCCGAAATGCTCCGGATGCAGGCGCAAACGGCCCGGTACCCGACGGGGTGGTACGCCAGCCATAGGAACCGCAGTGCGCGCAGCGCATCTCGGCGGCGGTTGGCCACTGGCTGTGCGCCAGCACGGATTCCCGGGCGCAACTCAGACACTGGATGATGGGGGTCAGTTTCAACATGGTTTATATCCTCAAGGGTCGGTGGTGGGGGTTGGGCGGCGCCGGGCGCTTCCAACCGACTAGCCGATCCAGCCGCACTGTTCGGCGGGTTGAAAAAATCCCTGTGGAAGTACGGAGTTGCAGACCGCCGAACGCATTTTGACCACGCGGCGATCACAGATCTGGCACCAACTGTAGGCCGATGATTCCCAATTGCTAGAATGATCGGGCCTCAGTTCGTAACGGCAGTGGGGACAAACCAGGAATACGCGAGTACTCATAATGCTTCTCCAACATACTGCCTCTCCTCAAATTCGCCGCCGTCCCTGATGGTAAGGGGTTACGCTCCTTTCTCTCTTCGATGGTAAAACCTTCATCATCACTTTATAGTCTATTCAATTGTTGTGCCATTAAAACTTAATGACTGAACGATGAAAAATTCAATCTTGCCTATTACCTCATTTTTAGTGTGTGCCACTGATAAAATTTTCCGCCTCATTTCGAGGTATTAACTTTTATTTAGTTCAGTCCAGTTAATCGACACCGCTTATTCGTACTCTTCATGAGCGTCGATCTTTACGGGTTTTATCTGAACGGCAGATGAACGATATCGTCGTGAGACTATGATTTATGGTGATCGCGATGCTGCGTTGCTTGTATTAAAACGGGGCTGAGCGATTATTCAGACGCACTCGATTGGGGCAATAGGGCTCAATGCCTCTCTTTTGTAGGGCAAACTCGATACGCATCAATTAAGACGCGCACATCGAATGACCCTCTAAAAATCAAGGGCGTTCCAAAATGGATCAGATTGTGGCAATACTGGAGAGGAAAGTAGATAGGGGATCGTAGCCGGCGTCATATTTGGGTACGCGGCTTATGGTTATGATCGCCGTCACGGCCGGACCGAAGTCATCATTCCCAAGCTTGGCAAAGATGGCTGGTGGGGGATATCCAGGGGAGCTGGGTTAATAATTCCATCGCCTCGTGGTGGACGGTACCCGCTTCGCCACGAGGCGCAACTTCAGGGAATTGAGTACAACCTGCTGATTATGAGTGATTATACTGGCGCTCCCTAGGGGTTTCGAACCCCTGTTCCCGCCGTGAGAGGGCGGTGTCCTAGGCCACTAGACGAAGGGAGCGTAATGACTGGCGTCTTGGAAGGAAAGTAGTATTATACGAATGTTCTAAATACATACAAGAGTTTGCGAACATTCCTTGGAAGCAAGAATCTCAAATCCCCAACCTGTCGTTATCCCTCGTCCCGCCCATAATATCTCGCGGGCCAATATCAGCCCCAGCGCGGTCAAGGTACTGTACCGGCTGCGCGAAGCCGGCCATCGTGCCTGTCTGGTCGGCGGCGGCGTGCGGGATTTGCTGCTCGGTCGCGAGCCCAAGGATTTCGACATCGCCACCGACGCCCGGCCCGAACAGGTTTATGCCCTCTTCCGAAATTGTCGGTTGATCGGCCGCCGTTTTCGGCTGGCCCACGTTCAGTTTGGCCGGGAAATCGTCGAAGTCGCCACCTTTCGCGCCTGCGGGGAAATCGGCGATGAGGGCGACGGCCCCACCGTGGAGCGAGCCAAGGACGGCCGCATCCTCAGCGACAACGTCTACGGTAGCATCGAGGACGATGCCTGGCGGCGGGATTTCACCATCAACGCCCTGTATTACGATATTGCCGATTTCGCGGTGCTCGACTATGTGAGCGGCATGGCCGACCTCAAGGCTGGCCTGATCCGGCTCATCGGCGATCCGGCCGAGCGCTATCACGAAGACCCGGTGCGGATGCTGCGGGCCGTGCGGTTCGCCGCCAAACTTGGGTTTCGGCTCGACCCCGCCACCGAGGCGCCGTTGCAGCGCTTGGGCCATCTGTTGGAGCAGATTCCCCCGGCTCGTCTGTTCGACGAAATCCTCAAGCTGTTCATGGGCGGCAGCGCGATCCAGACCTTCGAACTGCTGCGTCATTACCGTTTGTTCGGCTGGCTGTTCCCGGCGACCGAGCGTTGTTTAAACCACCAGCAGCGCCATTACCCCAAAACCCTGCTGGCGCGCGCGCTGGCCAACACCGATCAACGGCTGGCCGAAGGTAAGTCGGTCCATCCGGCATTCCTGTTCGCCGCCCTGCTATGGGAGCCTTTTCGGGAGCGGCTGCAACATCTCGAAGCGGAAGAGTCGGACGCGAACGAAGCTCATCAGGTCGCCGCCGAAGCGGTGGTCCAGGCGCAAATCCGTCATACTTCCCTGCCTCGCCGCTACAGCCTGCCGATGCGGGAAATCTGGGAAATGCAGCAGCGCTTGACTTGCATCACCGGCAAGCGCCCGCTGCGGTTGTTGGCCCATCCCCGATTCCGCGCCGCCTATGATTTTCTGCTGCTGCGGGCCGAGGCCGACGAATCTGCGGGGGATCTGGCCGGCTGGTGGACCCGGTTGCTGGCGCAGGACGAAAGCGGACGAGACCGGATGACCCAGCCGACGGCCCCAGCGAAAAAGAGCAAATCCCGCCGTCGACGCAAGCCGCGTTCCGCCCGTAAGGACGTGCCGGTCGCGCCACCGGCGCCAGAAGCCTGACCCCCGGCGGCGAACACATGCGGTCGGCGCGGGCTTATGTCGGCATCGGCAGTAACCTGAAC
>JBATDL010000033.1:0-2089 GCA_049663445.1 Candidatus Competibacter sp. | reverse complement strand
GCGGTGGACGACGCTTTCGGCTACGCCTCCGGCGCGCTGGAGTACGGCTGGGACTTGCGACCCGGCGAGGGGCGCGAGGTTTACCTGCGCATCCCCTTCCACGCGGCCGAGGTCGGCACGCTGGCGCCGACCGACGCCGAGGCTTCCGCCCGCGCCAACCAGTTGCTGGAGCAAACCCGGCGGGAGTGGGAAGCGCGACTGGACCGGGTTGAGCTGAAATTGCCACCTACCGCCCGGCGGATCGCCGACAGCATCAAAAGCAATCTGGCCTACATCCTGATCAACCGCAACGGCCCCGCTATCCAGCCGGGCTCGCGCGCCTACGCCCGCTCCTGGATTCGCGACGGAGCGCTTACCTCGGCGGCGTTGCTGGGCATGGGCTACACCGAGGAGGTGCGGCAATTCCTGCAATGGTACGCGCCCCATCAGGCCACCGACGGCCGGATTCCCTGCTGTGTGGACCAGCGCGGCGCCGACCCAGTCCCTGAAAACGACAGCCACGGCGAGTTCATTTTCGCGGTGATGGAGTACTACCGCTACACCCGCGATGTCGGCTTCCTGCGCGAGATGTGGCCGTATGTGATCCGGGCAGTCGGCTATATCGACTCGCTACGGCAGCAGCGCCTGACCGAAAAGTATCGGATCGATCCGGCTTATGTGGCCTATAGGGGATTGGTGCCGGAGTCGATCAGCCACGAGGGCTATGCCAGCCAACCGCGCCATTCCTACTGGGACAATTTCTTCGTTCTGCGCGGCCTCAAGGATGCGGCTGCCATGGCGGCGGTGCTGGGCGAGGACACCGAGGCGGAACGGCTCACGGCGCTGCATCGGGCGTTCCGCAAGGATCTGCACGCCTCCATCCTCGAAGCCATGAAGCTGCATGGAATCGACTACATTCCCGGCGCGGTTGAGTTGGGCGACTTCGACCCCACCGCGACCACCATCGCCGTCGATCCGGGCGGCGAGTTGGGCTGGTTGCCGCAACCGGCGCTGGACCGCACCTTCGAACGCTACGACGAATTTTTCCGCCAGCGCCTCGAAAATCCCACTTGGGAGGCGTACACGCCCTACGAGCTGCGGGTGGTCGGCACCATGATCCGACTGGGTCAGCGCGACCGGGCGTTACGGGAACTGGCATTCTTTTTCGAGGGGCAGCGGCCGGCGGCCTGGAACCACTGGGCGGAAGTGGTGTGGCGTGAACCCCGCCAGCCGCGCTTCATCGGCGACATGCCGCACACCTGGATCGGCTCCGATTTCATCCGCTCGGCGCGCGCCCTGTTCGCCTACGAGCGCGAAGCTGATCAGGCATTGGTGATCGGGGCCGGTATTCCGCCCGCCTGGGCGACCAGTCCGGAGGGGGTGACGGTCAAGCGCCTGCCGACCTGGCACGGCACCCTGAACTACCGGATGGCAATGAGCGGTCCCGACACGCTGCGCGTGCGTTTGAGCGGCGACGTAGTCGTGCCGCCGGGAGGGATCGTGCTGCACTCGCCGCTTGACCGGCCATTACAGGCGGTGACGGTCAACGGTCAGCCAGTCCCGGCCCTGACCGCCGAAACCGTGCGAATCGATCAGTTTCCAGCCGAGGTGGAATTGCATTATCCCGGCATCCCCACTCGATAAAGCTACACTTTCCCCCATCGCTTCAGGGTTGCCGGGAGAATTGTTCATGCGCGCCGCCTTATCCCAATCCGTCCGGCTTTTCGGCGGGCAGGTGTTGACCAACGGCCGCTACGCCGCCCTGCTCACCGCCAGCGGCACCGGCTGTTCCCTGCTGGGCGAACTGGCGCTGACCCGCTGGAACGCCGATCCCATCGAAGATGGCGACGGTTTCTTCCTGTACCTGCGCGATCTCGACAGCGGTGCGTTCTGGTCGCTGGGCCAGCAGCCGACTGCGGGGACGGCGGAACGCCGGTCCGGTCGCTTCGGTCCCCGCCTGACCGAACTGCTGTGCCGGCACGAGGAAATCGACGCTTGCCTCGAAGCCTGCGTGCCGGCCGACATCGATGGAGAACTGCGGCGGGTCACCCTGCGCAACCTTGGCGATCGGCCCCGGCGGATCGAACTGACCAGTTACGCCGAAGTGGTG
>JBATDL010000032.1:0-3269 GCA_049663445.1 Candidatus Competibacter sp. | reverse complement strand
GTGCTGGTGCAGGACGACATCGTGCGCCAGCTCGATATGCCGGAGGCGATGCGCTACATCCACGGCTTTCGCCGTGCCAATTTGGCGGTCGAGACGGTGGAGACGCCGATGGCCGACCGGCATGCGGCGGTTGAGCGGGTGCTGGCGGATCCGGGTCGGCGGCCCGCCATCGTCTACGCGCCGACCCGCAAGGAAACCGAGTTGTTGGCGCTGGCGCTGGGGGCGGCTTATCCGGCCGCTGCCTATCACGCCGGGATGACGCCACAGGAGCGCGAGCGGGTGCAAGGGCTGTTCAGCGCCAGTCGCTTGCAGGTGATCGTCGCTACCATTGCGTTCGGCATGGGCATCGACAAGCCGGATATCCGCACCGTGATTCATACCGCTCTGCCGGGCAGTGTCGAAGGCTATTACCAGGAAATTGGCCGCGCCGGGCGCGACGGTCAGCCGGCCCGCGCCATCCTGCTGTATTCCTACGCCGATCTGCGCACCCACGAATTTTTCTTCCGGCGCGGCTACCCCGAACCGGAACGGTTGGCGGCCATCTTTCAAGCGCTCGGCGACGATCCCCAATTCAGGGTATCGCTGCGGGACCGGTTGGGCATGGCGCTGGAGGAGTTCGATGCCGCCGTGGAAAAGCTGCTGGTGCACGGTGGCGCCCGGCGCGATGTCGAGGGCAACCTTAGTCGCGGCGAAGATGGCTGGCGGCCACCCTATCAACGGCAGCGCGAGCACAAGCTGAGCGAGTTGAAGCAGATTCTGGATTTTGCCGATCAGGCGACCGGTTGCCGCATGGTGCGGTTGGTGCGGCATTTCGGCGACCGGGACGACGACCAGCCCTGTCGGATCTGCGATGTGTGCGCGCCGGAGGCAGCGGTGGTCCGGCGCACCCGCCGTTTGAACCGCGTCGAGAGTGAGCGGGCCTTGCAGGTGTTGGACGCACTGCGCTGGCGCGAGGGTCAAACGCCCCGCCAGTTGTGCGAACGGCTGACGGAGGGGCAGGTCGAACGGCGGGAGTTCGAACGGTTGTTGGAGGCGATGGCCGGCGCCGGCCTGCTCGAATTGCGGGAGGATGCCTTCAGTCGCGACGGTAAGGTGATTCCCTTCCGCCGGGTTTATCTGACCGAGGCAGGTCGGAACGCGGGGGTCGGCGAGGCGGGGGCGGTGCGACTGCGGGAGGTGGCGGCCAAGAGCGGGGTGCGGCGTAAACGGAGCGGGGGCAGGGGACGTTGAAGGTTCGGGGTTGGTCCCAGCGTGGGTGTGGCTTCGGGTCTTTCGGAATGGTCACAGGGCGCGGTGTGTATGTACAAGGGTGAGCGTTTTAACAGCATCAGCCACCTGATCGGTGCGGTGGCGGCACTGGCGGGTCTGGTCATCGTGGTGGTGGTGGCGGCGCGGCAGGGTGATCCGTGGAAAATCGTGAGCTTCAGTGTCTACGGAACCACCCTGTTTCTGCTGTACACCGTTTCCACGCTCTATCACAGCTTGCGCGGGCGGGCGAAGCGGTTTTTTCACAAGCTGGATCATTACTCGATTTATTTTCTGATCGCCGGCACTTATACCCCTTTTACCTTGGTCACCCTGCGCGGCGCTTGGGGTTGGACGATCTTCGGTATTATTTGGGGCTTGGTGGTATTGGGGGTCGTGCTGGAATCACGGCCCCAAAAAGGGCATCGCGTCCTGTCGTTGGTGGTTTATGTGCTGATGGGCTGGTTGGTGTTGGTGGCGCTTAAACCGTTGCTGCAAGCTTTGCCGGGGGCAGGTTTCATCTGGCTGCTGGCGGGTGGCCTGTTTTATACCAGCGGCTTGGTGTTCTACGTGTTCGACGAGAAGGTCAGACATTTTCACGGCATCTGGCATTTGTTCGTGCTGGCCGGTAGCGTCAGTCATTACGTGACGATTCTGTTTTTTGTCGCGTGAGACGGCGGAGTACTGGGTTCAAACTACGGTAAGCCGCCTTGATCTGAGTGTCAGGTTTTTTCCTCCACCGCCCTGGGCTCATCCAGCCCCCGTTCCGCCAGCGCCGCCGCCCGGAACAAGGCGCGACCCTTGCTCATGGTTTCTTCCCACTCGGTTTCCGGCACGGAATCGGCAACGATGCCGGCTCCGGCCTGAACGTGCAAAAACCCGTCCTTGATTACGGCGGTGCGAATAGCGATGGCGGTATCCATGTTGCCAGACCAGGACAGATAGCCGACCGCGCCGGCGTAGACTCCGCGCTTGACCGGCTCCAGTTCGTCGATGATCTCCATCGCCCGGATCTTGGGCGCGCCACTGACCGTGCCGGCCGGAAAAGTAGCGCGCAACGCGTCGATAGTGCTCAGTTCGGGACGCAGCCGCCCGGTCACGTTGGAGACGATGTGCATGACGTGCGAGTAGCGCTCGACCACCATTTTCTCGGTCAGGCGGACGCTGCCGATCTCGCTGACCCGGCCGACGTCGTTGCGACCCAGATCGATCAACATCAGATGTTCCGCCAGCTCCTTGGGATCGGCCAGCATTTCGGCTTCCAGCGCCCGATCCTGTTCTTCGGTGGCGCCGCGACGGCGGGTGCCGGCGATCGGCCGCACTGTCACCAGCCCGTCTTCCAGCCGGGTCAGGATTTCCGGCGAGGAACCGACGATATGCAGCTCGCCCAGGTTGAGGAAATACATGTACGGTGAGGGATTCAGCCCGCGCAGTGCCCGGTACAGATCCAGCGGTGCGGCCCGGAACGGCGCCGACAGGCGCTGCGATGGCACCACCTGCATGCAGTCGCCGGCCAAGATGTACTGTTTGATCCGCTCGACCGCGTTTTCATAACCCTGTTGGGTGAAGCCGGAGACGAATTCGATCTCGTCCATCTCGGGACCAGGGCGGCGCGGGGCGTAGAGCGAGCGGGGCGCGCGCAGCTTTTCCACCCACTCGTCCAGGCGTTGCTGGGCGCGGACCAGGGCACGTTCCACCGCCGGGTCGACCAGGGTGATCAGATACAGTCGCCCGGCCAGATTGTCGAACACCACCAAATCCTCGGACACCAGCAGCAGAATATCCGGGTTGTCCAGCGGATCGGGATTCGGGCAGATGGCTAGCCGGGGTTCGATGTAGCGGACGGTGTCGTAACCGAAGTAGCCGACCAGTCCGCCGATGAAGCGCGGTAAACCCTCGCCGGTGGCTGGTACCCGGTAGCGGCTCTGGAAATCCTGAATCCAGTCCAGCGGGTCGGGGCACTCCAGCGCTTCGACGATTTCACCGGCATGTTCGACGGTGATCCGCTGGCCGCGTACCCGGAT
>JBATDL010000031.1:0-5054 GCA_049663445.1 Candidatus Competibacter sp. | reverse complement strand
CTATTTACGAGGGCACCACCGGCATTCAGGCCGCCGACTTGGCTGGCCGCAAACTGAACATGGACCAGGGCGCCGCGATGCGGACCCTGATCGCCGAGATCGAAGCGACCGCCGAGACGCTGGACCCGATCCCCGGCGACGACATGGCGGTGATCCGCGACGGGCTGCGCGACGGCGTGCGGGCGCTGAGCGAAGCCACCGGGCACATGCTGGCCAGCGGCGACCCCAACAATGCGATGGCGGTATCGGTGGATTACCTGATGCTGGTCGGCACCGTCTGCGGTGGCTGGCAGATGGCCCGCGCCGCGCGGATGGCCCAGAACAAGCTGATGACCGGCGAGGATTCGCTGTTCCACGAGGCCAAGCTGGTCACCGCCCGCTTTTACGTCGAACACGTACTGCCCAAGGCGGGCGCGCTGCTGCGCTCGATCCAGAACGGCGGCATTTCCATCATGGCGCTGACCGAAGAACAGTTCTGAGCGCCGTTTTCCGGCTTGACGCCGGGCGATCCCGCCGGCCCTGTTCGATGCGGCGGGATTTCTTTCCGCCCGCTCAACCTCCGGCTAATCCAACGCTTCCACCAGCTCGCAACGCCTGAGAAACCCCTGCTCTAGTGGATTGACGCATACATTCTGACAGGTAGCGCTAGAGCGCCTGGCTCCCATGCTCCAGCGTGGGAGCACGTCCAGACGCTCCAGCGTCGCGATTTCAGCATTCCCACGCTGGAGCGTAGGAATGAGAACCGAAACCCATGCTCTAGTTAAGGTTAGCGCTTATACTTCGAGAAACTGGCGTCTGTTCGGTCTCCACGACGCCCGCTTTTTCGGCGATCCGACCCCCCCATCCGATACGGCAGCCCTTTGCAAAGTCAGGTAATCCGTCATGTCCGAACTGACCACTCGCGAGTCTGAAGCCACCCGCGCCAGTCTGCTGAACCGCACCATGTACAACCTCCGCGAAGCTTGGCGGGAAATGGCCGACTGGCGGGAAGGGCTATTCGCGGCACCCAGCCCCAATCTGCCCGAAAAAGACATGGAAGCGTTGAAGGAACAAATGCGCGATTGTCTGGAGGCGCGCGGCGGCGAAGTGTCCGCCCGTGCCCGAGCCGCCAACCTGGGACGGATTTACCTCTTGCTGAATGCCCAGGGCCGCAAGCGATTCCTGCAAATTCTCGCCCGGGAGTTCGATATCGACCGCAAGGCGGTGAACAAGGCGGTGGCGGCGCTGCAAAAGGCGGGAGATAACAGCGACGAGCGCGCCAAGGCCGAACGGGCGCTGCGCCAAGCCCTGCATCCGCCGCGACTGCGGCTGCTGACCCAACTCAACGCCCTGCCCGAGGGCTTTCACTTCCTGGTGGACCTGCGCGCAGAACTGTTGATATGGCGCAAGGACGACCCGGCGCTGGCGGCGCTGGAACGAGACCTGCTGTCGCTACTGGTCTCCTGGTTCGATGTCGGCTTTCTGGAGTTGCGGCGCATCAGTTGGGACTCGCCGGCGGCGCTGCTGGAGAAAGTGATCGCCTACGAGGCCGTGCATCCGATCAAGAGCTGGGACGACCTGAAGAACCGGCTCAGCGCCGACCGACGCTGTTTCGCCTTCTTCCACCCACGCATGCCCAACGAACCGCTGATCATCGTTCAGGTGGCGCTGGTCCATGGCATCGCCGACAACGTGCATACCCTGCTGGACGAAGCCGCACCGGTGCTCGATCCCGATAGCGCCGATACCGCCATCTTCTACTCCATTTCCAATGCCCACGAAGGTCTGAGCGGTATCAGTTTCGGCAACTTCCTGATCAAGCGGGTGGTAGACGAACTGGCCCAGGAATTCAAGAGCCTCAAGACCTTCGCCACCCTGTCGCCGATCCCCAGCTTCCGCCGCTGGCTGGACGGCAAGTTGAACGAACCCGGCCAGGATGCGGAATCGGAACTACTGACCGCTGCTGAACGGAAAGCGCTGGCCACCGCCGCCGGCACTGGCACCGAACCCGCTTCGCTGTCGAGCCTGCTGCAAATGCCGGACTGGTCTCAGAACCAGGAACTGGCCAAGGCGTTGAAAAAACCGCTGCTGCGACTATGCGCCCGCTTTTTGGCCAAGGAAAAACGCGAAGGCGGTTCGGCGGTTGATCGCGTCGCCCATTTTCACCTGTCGAACGGCGCGCGCATCGAGCGGCTGAACTGGCTGGCCAACACTTCGCCTCAGGGCATCGCCCAGTCGGCCGGGTTGATGGTGAACTATCTCTACAAGCTCAGCGACATCGCGGCCAATCACGAAGCTTATCGCGGCGAGGGCAAGGTGACGAGTTCGTCGGCGATTCGCTCGTTGCTGAAAAGCTGATCGTCCGGTTTCGAGTGGGTCGCCGTCGTCGCTGATCGCCAGAGAATCCCAGCGGTGATGTCATCGCCGCTGCCCTGTTGCGAAGCCTCGTTCAACCATTCCCGCAGGTGAGGTTTCACCGCCTCTTCGCCTTCCTCGCGCAGCATCGCCCAAAAATCCCGCGCCACTTGCTGAAAACCGACCTCGTCACGGTAGGCGTTAGCGTAGCCGTCGGTCGCGGCGAGGATCAGCGCCGGCGATGTGCCGGCCAGGGCTTGAAACCCCACCTGCGGCATTCAATCCTGGTCGCCTTCCTCGTACCAGCGGCTCCAAACAAACCCGCTGCCACCCACCGGGATTTCCGTTTCGGCATGACCGCTTTCGCGGGTTGTAGGCGCGGGTCCCGGTCTGATCCCGCCGAATTGCCGGAGCTGCTGAAGCTCCGGGTTGATCGCGTTCAGCACCTGTTGCGCGTGAGGAGCGCCCTGGGTGTAGATCGTGATGAACTTGCCCCGCTGTGACGTGGCGAGTTGCATCCGGTAACGCTCCAGATTTCTGACCACCTTGTGGGCCACTCGCAACCAGCGCAAGGCGGGCAGCACACTGCGCGCCACGATCTCGGCATCCTCGGGAAAGACCGAAACATGAATCTTGTAGCCTTGTTGGGGAGCTGGATAGCCGGGCATCCACTTGGTGAACCAGTCGCCACCGGGAGGGATCGGGTAGTAATCCAATTCGATCGGCCCGAAAGATGCGTTGCTTTCGATCTTGGACTGCCGTTGATTCTGAGTCATGGTCGCTTCCTCGATTCGTGTAGCGGCCCAAAAAAAGGTTGTGTTGCGCTTTTTTGCCCACCTCACGCGACCTGAAGAATGAACTCCACCTTGATCGAATCGAATGGAAATTCGATTCGACCTTCGGGAGAACGGCTCAAGACACCTGCATTGAGTAGTGCCGTGACATCACCATGCACCACCTTGACATCGCGCCCTACGCGACGCGCGACCTCACGAATGAATACCGGGCCAGCGCCACACATTGCCTTGAGTAGTTCCTACCGTTTCGCGGTGAAAGCTGTTGTTAAACGATTCACGGCGTAAAGTGTGGTTCGTCTACAATTAATTTTAAACATTCGAGCATAGGCAGTTCTTGATATATTTCCCACCATTGTTCGGTATGCCTCATATATGAAAGATTGAACCTTTCGCCACCTACATATTCCATCCTCACGAATTTCGTTTCAAAGGATGGAGAAATTGCATATGGACTTGGAGAGTTATACTTGGCACAGAAGTAAAAATAGTTTCGATACCATTTCGAGTATATGTCAACGAGATAATTAAAGTCGTTGTCAGTAGGAGGTGGCTTTATATGCTCTGGCTTAAGAATATTTTCAATAATTTTATCCGCTTGCTCTTTAAGAATACGCTTTATAGAATCAGGCACCTGAGGTTTTGCTTGTCTCGGAGAAGCGATCATCCAAGTTTTTCTCTTACTTGCCATTTTGGCTCCGGTATCTCACACAGTTTCTATGCTGCCGTCGTCTAACGCCCTGCTTCACCTGCCCCGCGTAGCGGGGTCAGGTGCAAGCCCCAGTTAGGCTTTTGCCCCTATGATTTTATCTATTATGTCCTGTAAAACAGCCACTAACGAGTTTATTTGCTCGTCGTATGGATATTTTTTCTGGTATAGGAATCGTTCTTTATCAATATAATCAACATGGTTATCCGAAAGAATTTTTCTTACTTCTTCTTTTAAGCCTTTTCGGGCAAATATTGAAATTTCCCATCCACTTGCCGATATATAGCAGTCAATTGCAATAATGAGGTCGGTTTTAATCTGAATATCGTGAACTAAACAATCAAATAATTTATTGGTTTCTCGGTAATACCATTGTTTAATAATAATTGTTTTGCCTGTAAGATTAATCATGGTACCTAATTCAGAAACTTTCCGCCGAAGCTCTGATTTGAATTTTACCACTTCATTTAGAAATGAAATAATATCTGTACTTCTTTCCTCAATAAACTTAATTGTATCTTTTTTCATGGAGGTTTCTCTCATTAGATTTTCGATTGTTGTTATAAAATCAAAAAACATAGTTAGGTATTTTGTGTCTGCTTGTGAGGAGTATTCTCCAAGGTTAGACCGTAGTCGAGAAAAGAAATCTGAGTACTTAACAGGAATGAAACCATTTAAATTCGTGTTATTCACATCTTTAATACTTAATATAAATAAGGATAAATTTTTTCCTGAACTATTTCCTTTCAGGTAACTAGCATAGTCTGCTAGTGGATTATTTACTGTCGCAAAAATTTTGTTTTCCACAGCTAAAATACAATTATCACTGTAAATAACAATGTCAATTCGATTATTATTATTTGTTGTTACTTCACGCTCAACAGACACATTTGATAGATGGTTGTTATTGTTATCAAATGACGATAGTGTCTTTAAGTACAAATCTTTAAGACCATGTACTTCAGTAGGATTAAAAAAGAATGCTAAAATATTACTACAAACATTTTCATAATGGGGGTAGCCTGCAATTTCCATAAACGTTGGATTGATAATGCCATTAATAGGTAGCTTCCCAAAAGCATCTAGCAAATTTTGAAGTTCATTATATTTCATAAAAATCTCCAAATAGCGGTAATGTGCAGTGCCTAACGGGGCGGCGGATAAGCCGCGAGGACGGAAAAGCCGAAGGCGTTGACGGCCGATGTCGGCTTGATCCG
>JBATDL010000030.1:0-4878 GCA_049663445.1 Candidatus Competibacter sp. | reverse complement strand
ACGTAGAGCCCGCCGAGGATCAGGCCGGGCAGCACCGCGCCCTTGTACATGTCGCCCACCGAGCGGCCCAGCACGTCGGCCATCACGATCAGCACCAGCGAGGGCGGGATGATCTGCGCCAGCGTTCCAGAAGCGGCAATCACCCCGCACGCCAACGATTTATCGTAGCCGTAACGCAGCATGATCGGCAGCGAGATCAGGCCCATGGCGATCACCGAAGCGGCGACCACGCCGGTGGTCGCCGCCAGCAGGGCGCCGACGAAAATGACCGCGAACGCCAGCCCACCGCGAATGTTGCCGAACAATTGGCCGATGGTATCCAGCAAATCCTCGGCCATGCCGCTGCGTTCCAGCACCAGACCCATGAAAGTGAAAAACGGGATGGCCAGCAGGATCTCGTTTTTCATGATCCCGAACACGCGGTCCGGCAGAGCTTGCAACAGGTTGGGAGTGAGCAGGCCGAGTTCGATGCCGATCAGGCCGAAGGCCATACCGACCGCCGCCAGCGAGAATGCCACCGGATAGCCGATCAGCAGGAACACCATCAGCGATGTGAACATAATCGGCGCCATGTAGGCGATCAGAAATTCGCCCATGTCAGTGCCCTCCCCGGAACTCGGGCATCGGCCGGTCGCCAGTCAGCACCGCCACGTTTTTGATGATCTCGGACAAACCTTGCAGGCTGAGCAGGGCGAAAGCTGCGGGGATGGCAAACTTGAGCGGCCACCACGCCAGCCCGCCGGGATCGGGCGAGGCTTCGCGGGTGTGGAAGGAGAGCAGGAAAAAATTCCAGGAATCGGCCACGATCAGCAGGCAGACCGGCAGTAGAAACAGCAGCGTTCCCAGGATATCGATCCACACCCGGACCACCGGCGGCAGCCGGGAGGAGAGGATGTCGATGCGGACATGGCCGCCCTCCCGCAGGGTCCAGGCCGAGCAGAACAGGAACACCAGGCCGAACATGAACCATTGCGCCTCCAGCAGGGCGTTCGAGCCCCAGTCGAAGGCATAGCGCAAGGTAGCGGCGGTGGCGCTGGTCAGGGTGCAGAACAGGATGAGCCAAGCCATCCAGTGGCCGATCGCCGTGTTCAATGCGTCGATGGATGCCGCGATGCGAAGCAGGGATTTCATGCGCTCTCCTCATGGTCGGGCGCGGGGTAGCGGAAAGCGGTGCCGACCGGCGGCGCGGTTTCCGATCCGTCCGGGATCGAAATGAAAAGTGTAGCCCTTGGGGTCGGAGATGCCACGGCGGCGACCGCAACCCGCAGATGGGCGGTGGCGATTCACCTCATGTCACTTCTTGCATTAGGCAAACACAACAAGAAGTGGAATTCGCTGCATTGCTTCACCATCCCCACTCTCACAACCCACTTCGACGCTTTCAATGCGCCTCATCCCAATTGGCGCCCACCCCAACATCTACCTCCAGCGCCACCTGCAATTCCGCCGCCGCGACCATCGCTGCCCGGATACACTCTCCGGCCTCCGTCACGGCATCCGTCGCCACTTCGAACACCAATTCGTCGTGAACCTGCATCAGCATTCGTGCCGGGAAGGCGGACTCTCGCAGCCAGCGATCCACTGTCAGCATCGCCCGTTTGATGATGTCGGCGGCGGTGCCCTGCATCGGCGCGTTGATGGCGGCGCGCTCCGCCGCTTGCCGGAGTTGTGGATTGCGGGCGCGGATGTTCGATAGATACAGGCGACGACCGAATACCGTTTCCACGTAACCCCGCTCGGCGGCCAAGTGTCGGGTGTTTTCCATGTAAGTCTTCACACCGGGATAGCGGGCGAAATAACGATCCACGTAATCCTTCGCCGCGCCGCGTTCGATGCCCAATTGCTGCGCCAATCCGAACGCCGACATGCCGTAGATCAGTCCGAAATTGATGGCCTTGGCGCTGCGGCGCTGATCGACGCTGACCGCTTCCAGTGCCATGCCGAACACCTCGGCGGCGGTGGCGCGATGCACGTCGGCGCCGGTAGCGAACGCCCGCAACAGGCCCTCGTCCCCAGACAGGTGCGCCATGATGCGCAACTCAATCTGTGAATAGTCCGCCGCCAGCATCACCCAGCCCGGCTCCGGCACAAACGCCTGGCGGATGCGCCGCCCTTCCGGGGTGCGAATCGGAATGTTCTGCAGGTTCGGATCGGAAGAGGACAGCCGGCCGGTGCTGGCCACCGCCTGATGATAGGAGGTATGCACCCGGCCGGTGTGCGGATGGATCTGCTGCGGCAAGCGATCAGTGTAAGTGGACTTCAGCTTGCTCAGACCGCGATGCTCCAGGATCACGCGCGGCAGGGGATAATCCAGCGCCAGTTCCTGCAACACGTCCTCGGCGGTGGAGGATTGGCCGGTGGCGGTTTTCTTGCCGGCTGGCAGCCCCAACCGTTCGAATAAAATCGCCTGCAATTGCTTGGGCGAACCTAGGTTGAACCGCTCGCCAGCCAACTCGTAAGCTTGCTGCTCCAATTCCCACAACCGCTTGGCCAACTCGCCGCTTTGCTGGCGCAGCGCCGCCGCGTCCACCCGCACTCCGATCCGCTCCATCCGCGCCAGCACATCGATCAGCGGGATTTCGATCTCTGCGTACAAGCGCCGCAAACCCGCTTCCGACTCCAGTCGCGGCCACAAGCAACGATGCAGGCGCAGGGTTACGTCGGCATCCTCGGCGGCGTAGGGTCCGGCCTGTTCCAGCGCCACCTGATTGAAAGTCAACTGCTTAGCGCCCTTCCCCGCCACATCCTCGAAATGAATGGTGCGCAGATTCAGATGCCGTTCCGCCAGTGAATCCATGTCGTGACGGGCGGTGGAGTCCAGCACGTAGGATTCCAGCAGCGTGTCGTGCTGAATACCGCGCAGCGCGATGCCGTGATTGGCCAGCACATGGGAATCGTACTTGAGATGCTGGCCCAGCTTCAGCCGCGCCGGATCTTCCAGCAGCGGACGCAACTGTTCCAGCACCTGTTCCCGATTCAGTTGATCCGGCGCACCGGGATAGTCATGCGCCAAGGGCACGTAGGCCGCTTCGTGGGGGCGGACTGAAAACGACACGCCGACAATACGGGCGTTCAGATAATTCAGGCTGGTGGTTTCGGTATCGAAGGCGAACAGCTCCGCCGTCCGCAGCCTTTCCAGCCAGACATCGAGCGCGGCCTGATCCAGGATCAGATCGTAAACGGGTGGCGGGTTTTCACTTCCCTCCCCCTCCGGCAACGAAGAGACGATTGGGGTAAGAGGGTTGGCGTCTACGGCTTCCACCCTTACCTCCGACCCCGCTCCCACTTGCGAGGGAGGCGAGGATAGTTCCCGCAGCCAGGAACGGAATTCATAGCGTTCGAACAGGACTCGCAGCGCGGCGGTATCGGGCGGCGCCGGCCGTAGATCCTCGAACGCCACCGGCAGCGGCACCTGACAATCCAGGGTCGCCAGTTGCCGGGACAGCGGCAACTGTTCCAGACCGGCGCGCAGCTTGTCGCCGATTTTGCCGGACACGGCGGCGGCGTTGGCGACCAGGGCATCCAGCGAACCGTATTGACGCAGCCACTTGGCGGCGGTCACCGGCCCCACACCCGGCACGCCGGGGATGTTGTCGGCACTGTCCCCGACCAGCGCCAGGTAATCCACGATCCGCTCCGGCGGCACCCCGAATTTCCGTTCCACTCCGGCGACGTCGGTGATCGCGTTCTTCATGGTGTCCAGCAGCCGGACCCGCTCGTCCACCAGTTGCGTCAGATCCTTGTCGCCGCTGACGATCAGGACCGGCAAGCCTTTCGCGGTTGCGTATTGAGTCAGGGTACCGATCACATCGTCGGCTTCCACGCCCGAAACCTGCAACAGCGGCAGGCCCATGGCGCGGATGCAGGCGTGCAGCGGTTCGATCTGCCGCACCAGTTGTTCGTCCATGGGCGGCCGGTGGGCCTTGTAGGCGGCGAACTGCTCGTGCCGGAAGGTCTTGCCGGGCGCGTCGAATACCACCGCCAGATAGTCCGGCCGGTAATCGGCCAGTAATCGGCGCAGCATATTCAGCACACCGTACAACGCCCCGGTCGGTTCACCCGCCTTGGTGCTCAAGGCCGGTAGCGCGTTGAAAGCCCGGTGCAACCAGGACGAACCATCCACCAATAGCAGCGGCTTGGGTGCGGTCACTGGCATGATCTCCATCCTCACTTGCCCAAACGGTGCGCGTAGCGGCGCAACCGATCGATGGCTTGCAATTGCGCCGTGGCTTCGGCCAGCGTCCGCGTGCACTGCATGTTGCTCAGACACGCCGTCAGCGCGCAACGGGCCGCCTCGCGCGCCTTGATGGCGGCGGCTTCGTCGAGGTTGGCGGCGTTCTCGGCGTAATCCGCCAGCACCGTGATCACCTGTGGCTGCACTTCCAGCAGGCCACTGGACACGTAGAACACTTGCATCTCGTTGGCCGAGATTCGCACCCGTACCTGCCCCGCCTTCAGCCGGGCCAGAAACGGGCTATGGCCGGGCAGAATGCCGACCTCACCCAACTCCGCCGTCGCTACCACCATTTCCGCCAGCCCGGAAAACAGTTCCTTTTCCGCGCTAACAACATCGACATGTACTTTAAATGCCATTCGCCCTCACCCGCCGTTGATTCTTTCATCGACTAACAGCCCTATTGTGTTGCCGGCGACGCTTCATATACATTTTGAAAGTTCCGTGAAGCACTTGCGTCTCACTCCTCATCCCTTCACCAAACCCTACCCAGGTTCGAGGCTATTCCATGCTCAAATTGCCTCCTCTTCTTGCCGCTCTCGGCCTGATGCTATCCGTCGCGTCAGGCTGCGCCAACAACCCTGACCCACCGCCTTCCTGGACCCAGCCTCCCTACACAAGTGACGATTGCAGCACTCAAAGCC
>JBATDL010000029.1:0-2973 GCA_049663445.1 Candidatus Competibacter sp. | reverse complement strand
ACGCAGCGCCGTCAGCGTGGCGATGTCGGGCGCCAGCGCGCAGCCGATCGAGGCCACGATGTAGAGCGCCAGTCCGGCATACAAAGGCGGCTTGCGGCCATAGCGATCCGCGAGTGGGCCATAAATCGCCTGACCCAGCGCCAGCCCGACGAAGAAGCTGGCCAGCGTGTATTGAGCGGCGGCGGGGTCGGCGGCAAACGCGGCGGCGATGGCCGGCAGGCTGGGCAGATACATGTCGATCGACATCGGCGCGAAGGCGGTCAGCGCGCCGAGCAGCAGCAGCCAGGACAACGGTGGTTGGGTCAGAACAGGTTCTCCGGTCGCATGAAAGCGGAAGCCGGGCGATTGTAAGCCCATCGGCAGGATCGTATTAAACCAATCGATTTAAACGGAACGTTCGCGATGCGCGTGTTGCTGATGCGCCATGCGCGGAGGCGATTACCCGTTGAGGGACGCCGCCTGAGCGGTTGGCCCCGCCGGTGTTCGGAGACGAGCGTGGCCGGCGGTTCTCAACTCAGATGGCGGCGCGTCACCAGGGTGGCCAGGGCGGCGCGGATCGGTTCCGTTTCCCATTCGTCGAGCCGGCGCATCAGCTTGCCGATGAGTTGCAGTTGCCGCTTGTGTGCTCCCCGCTGCGGGATGGCCTGCGCCGTTCGTATCGCGGCCAACAAGTCTTCCGGCAGCGGCACCCGCCGCAACTGCGCCGGAGTGAGTCTCACCAAGTGTTCGCCCAGATCCTGCAAGGCGGTGGCCTCCCGCTTGCGTTGGCTTTTGCTGGGCGGTTCAGGCGCTTTTGGGTCATACGGTTCTTCGTCGAAGTCGTGGTTGTGCATGATGGAAGTCTCTACGCTGTCCTTGGTCGGGGCATAACCATCCGGCGATGCGTTGGCATTCAGCTTTTCTTCCACGCTTGCCAAGCGCCGATGATGCCTTTGTAGGCGTAAGAACCAGGCAACCAGGAATAACAAGATTGCGTTTCGATGCTCGCCTGTTTGGCGCCTTTCCAATTCGGGTCGATGAAGGTGACCTTGGAGCGATCCTTGAGCGTGCCGACCTCGTCCCAGTCCAAGTCGTTGTCGATCTCGACACCGATCACCACGACAACATGAAAGAAGTGGTCCCAATTGCCGGCTACCCAGATGGGGCTGGGATACGACAGAAATCGCTTTAAATCCTGGGTCGTCCAGGCTTGACCCACGCCGTTGGCTTCCAATCCCAGTGCGTGGGCAGCCTTGCGAAAATCCTTACCCTTGAGCCCGGTCGATACCGCATCGTTCCAATCGATTTTCGTGGCTTCGAGCTTTTCCTTGATCGGGGCGGGTGGGAATTGGCCTTTGTAATCGCCGATTTTTCCGGTGCCGTAACCCTTCCATTGCAGCATCATCTGATAACAGGTGAACCAGCAGGTCTGGCTGGTCTCCTGGGGAATCGACGCCATTTGTTTGAGATCGATTTTCACGACTTCGAGCGCGGCCATGAAGCTCTTCCTGATCACGCGAATTAAAAAAACGGATCCGCCCGCCATTGAGAGCGGGCAGATCCGCGAGATGCTTACTTTTTCTTCCTCATCGGTGGCAGGTCGGTGCAGACGCCTTCGAACACTTCCGCCGCCATGCCGACCGACTCACCCAAAGTCGGATGCGGGTGGATGGTCAGACCGATGTCGGCCGGATCGCAGCCCATTTCGATGGCCAGGGCCACCTCACTGATCAGGTCGCCGGCGTGGGTGCCGACGATGCCACCGCCGACGATACGGTGGCTGTCCTCGTCGAAGATCAGCTTGGTGAAGCCTTCGTCGCGGCCGTTGGCGATGGCGCGGCCGGAAGCAGCCCAGGGGAACTTGCCCACGCTCACCTTGATACCCTGCGCCTTGGCTTCCGCCTCGGTCAAACCCGCCCAGGCGACTTCCGGGTCGGTGTAGGCCACGCCGGGAATCACCTTGGCGTCGAAGAAGCTTTTTTGCCCGGCGGCGGCTTCGGCGGCGACGTGCCCTTCGTGTACCGCCTTGTGCGCCAGCATCGGTTGGCCGACCAGGTCGCCGATGGCGAAGATGTGCGGCACGTTAGTGCGCATCTGCCGGTCCACGGCAATGAATCCACGGTCACCCACGGCGATGCCCGCTTTTTCGGCGGCGATCTTCTTGCCATTGGGCGAGCGGCCCGCCGATTGCAGGATCATGTCGTAAAGTTGCGGTTCGGCCGGGGCGTTGTCACCCTCGAAGGTCACCAGCAAGCCTTCCGGCTTGGCTTCGACTGCGACCGTCTTGGTCTTGAGCATGATCTTGTCGAAGCGGCCGGCATTCATTTTCTCCCATACCTTGACCAGATCCCGGTCGGGACCCTGCATCAGGGCGTCGAGCATTTCCACCACCTCGATGCGGGTGCCCAGCGTCGAATAGACCGTGGCCATCTCCAGGCCGATGATGCCGCCGCCGATCACCAGCAACCGTTTCGGGATGAAGCGCAGTTCCAGCGCGCCGGTGGAATCGACGATGCGCGGGTCGTCCGGGATGAAGGGCAGATGCACCGCTTGGCTGCCGGCGGCAATGATGCACTTCTCGAACCGGACGATTTTCTTCTCGCCGCTCTTGTCCTGGCCATCGCCGGTGGTGAGTTCGACTTCCACATGGTGCGGGTCCAGGAAGTTGCCGTAGCCGCGCACGGTCTCGACCTTGCGCGCCTTGGCCATGCCCGTCAATCCGCCGGTCAGCTTGCCCACCACCTTGCTCTTGTGGGCGCGCAGCTTGTCCAGATCCACGGTCGGCGTGCCAAAGGTCACGCCGAGATCGGCAAAGTGCGCCGCTTCGTCCATGACCGCCGCCACATGCAGCAGCGCCTTGGAGGGAATGCAGCCGACGTTGAGGCAGACGCCGCCCAAGGTTGGGTAGCGTTCCACCAGCACGGTCTTCATACCCAGATCAGCGGCGCGGAACGCGGCGCTGTAACCGCCCGGTCCGGCGCCGAGCACCAGCAT
>JBATDL010000028.1:0-11224 GCA_049663445.1 Candidatus Competibacter sp. | reverse complement strand
GCCCCCAACAACCGACCCACAGCGCCGCACCCAGTACGTTGAATAGCGTAAAAGTCCACCAGGGCATTTCCAGGATACCGGCGGCGATACCGCTCAATTGCCGCAATCCGTCGAAAAAGCGGGCGATGACGATCAAGCCACCACCATAGCGCGCGAATCCTCGTTCGACCTTTTGCAGGTGGCGTTCGTCGACCCGGAATCGCCGCAACAACGCTCGTCCGCCCCGGCGGCCGATCCAATAACCCAGGCTGCTGCCCAGCACCGCCGCCAGGAACGCGGTCAGCAGCAGCCCACCGATGTTCAAGCTGGCCGGGCCAGCGGCGGCCAGCGCGCCGGCAACCAGCAGGGTTTCCCCCGGTGCCGGGATACCGAAACCCTCGACTCCGACTGCGACAAATACCGCTCCATAGCCGTAGCGATCCAGCCACGGCTCGACCAGGGCGATATCGTGCTGGACTTTTTCCAACAGCCGGTGTGACGACGATCCGGCCGGCGCGGGTTGCGCGACCGGCGCGGGTTGCGCAACTGCCAAACCGCTCGCGCCCAGCCAAAACAGACACAAACCCGCCAGCATCCCCCTACCACAACCGTGTATCATCGACGTCTCCTAAACCTGTCCTGCGCCCGTGCGGCGGGGTACTTATAGCCCGCGCCCTAGTGGGCTGCCGCAAAAGTTTTGACAGGTTCTCGTCCCCACGCTCCAGCGTGGAATGCTGAAATCGCGACGCTGGAGCGTCTGGACGTGCTCCCACGCTGGAGCATGGGAGCCAGGCGCTCTAGCGCTACCTGTCAGAATTTATGCGTCATTCCACTAGAATGAAGGGTGGCACAAACCTGTGGAACAATTCGAGAGCGATATGGCTAACACATGGCGTTTACTCGTTCCTGCCGCGAAAATGAAATACCGAACCCCATGGTTACTGACGCTGGTGCTGGCTTGCGGCGCGTGCGCCTTGAACGACGCGACCGATCCGCAGTTCCAGAACTGGCTTTCCCAGACTGAAGCACTCTGCGTGCCGCACTACGGGGCGTTGCCCTTCAACACACCGGAACAGCGCGCGCAGTTCGAGGAACTCAGCTATCAAGCGTATTACCGCAACTTGCCGCAGGAGGTCTATGCCGACCGCCTGAGAATTCTCTATCCTGATAACCGTCTGACGGTCAACTGTTTCGCCACCGCCTTTCCACGGTGGTGAGATCGATCCCAGACCCGTAAATACAGCGGGGTGGCATCCACACCCCACCCTTGAACCCATGCCGATTTACAACCTTGCAGCGGGAGATTTGACGATATGAGCAACACATTCGTGGCAATCGCTTACGACGATATGTTCAAGGCACAAGAGGTGCGGCTGCGGCTCTTGCAGATGCAGAAGGAGTACCTGATCGATTTGGAAGACGCAGTCGTCGCCGTCCGCGACGAAAAGGGCAAGGTCAAGCTGCACCAGATTCACGATCTGACCACCGCCGGAGCGCTGTCCGGCAGCTTCTGGGGGCTGTTGATCGGCCTGTTGTTCATGAACCCGCTGCTGGGTTTGGCCGCCGGTGCGGCCGGCGGCGCGCTGAGCGGCGCGCTGGCCGATATCGGCATCAACGACGACTTCATGAAAAAACTGGCGTCCGAGCTGAAACCGGGCACCTCGGTGCTGTTCGTGCTGGTCAAGCACTTCACTCCGGACAAGGTGTTGGCCGAACTGGAAGGCGCTGGTGGCCGGTTGCTGAAAACCTCCTTGTCGCACGAGGACGAAACCAAGCTGCAATCGGTGCTGGACGCGGTTAAATCCTCGTCCGCCACCGCCGACACTGTTCCCAATCTGGCCAAGCCCGCCTGAAACACCCTGCACGGATTTAACCGCAACCGGGGCGCGTGGCTGCACGCGCCTTTTTTGCGGATCTTGTTCCGCGCCGTCTCAGCTTCCGGTCGTCACTCTGCGGCTGGCCAGCCACTCTGGAACCTGTGCGGCGGGCATGGGTCGGGCGAAAAAGTAGCCCTGCGCTTCGTCGCAGGCCATGTCCCGCAACAGCTGCGCTACTTCCTGGTTCTCCACGCCCTCGGCGATGACCGTTAGGCGCAGGCTGTGCCCCATGCTGACTACCGCGTGGGCAATGGACAGGTCATCCGGGTCTTCGACGATATCCCGCACGAAGGACTGGTCGATCTTCAGCTTGTCGATGGGAAAGCGTTTGAGGTACGACAGACTGGAATAGCCGGTGCCGAAATCGTCAATGGCGAACTTGACCCCCAGCGCTTTCAGTTGTCGGAAATGATCGAGCACGATTTCGGTTTTTTCCACCAGATGGCTTTCGGTGACTTCCAGCTCCAACCCGGCTGGCGGCAGGCCGGTTTCAATCAGAATCTGCCGCACGGTAGGCACCAGGTTGCCGTGATAGATTTGAATCGCCGACAGATTGACCGCCATCGGCACCTGAAATAGCCCAGCTTCCCGCCAGGCTTGATTTTGTCGGCAGGCTTCGCTCAGCACCCAGGCACCGATTTCGATGATCAAGCCGCTACTTTCCGCCACCGGGATGAATTTGGCGGGCGACATCATGCCCAGTTCCGGATGACGCCAGCGAATCAGCGCCTCGAAGCCCACCAATCGGCTGTCGCCGAGATCCACCTGCGGTTGGTAGTGCAGTTCGAATTCGCCGCGCACCAGCGCTTGGCGCAGGGCGCTTTCCAGCATCAGGCGCTCGAATGCCGCGATATCCATATCCGGCTGGAAAAAATGGAAGGTATTACGCCCGTCTTCCTTGGCCCGGTACAGCGCGGCGTCAGCGTAGCGCAGCAACGACTCGAAATCCTGGGCGTCGCGGGGATAGACACTGATGCCGATGCTGGTGGCGACATGCAGGATGCGGGCGTCCAGTTCAAAAGGGTGCTGGAATAACTCAAGAATTTTTCGAGCCACCCGCGCTACCCCTTGCGCTCCCGTTTCCACCAGCATGACCAGAAATTCGTCGCCGCCGAGCCGCGATACGGTGTCGGTGTCGCGCACCGCCTGCCGCAGACGATCCGCCACCATCCGCAACAACTGGTCGCCCACCGAGTGGCCCAGGGAGTCGTTGATGGTTTTGAAGTGATCCAGATCGAGAAACAGCAGGGCAAGCTCCGCATTCTCGCGGTGAGCGTTGGCCAGCGCTTGGGTTGCCCGGTCGCGGAGCAGGATGCGATTGGGCAGATCGGTCAGTGCGTCGTAATAGGCCAGATGTTCGATCCGTGCCTCGGCCTCTTTTCGTTCGGTCACGTCGCGGGCCACGAAAAACACCTGCTGGAGGTCCGGCGACGGGTAGGTGTTCCAGGACAGCCAGCGGTACGCGCCGTCCTGGCAGCGATAGCGGTTCTCGAAATCGCGGACCGCTTGCCCGCGCGTCAGATCCTCACCGACCCGGATCGTGGTGGCCAGATCGTCGGGATGTACGAAATCCAACCAGGGCTGGGTCAGGAGTTCTCGTGTCTCCCAGCCCAGCAGTCGGGTAAAGGCGGGGTTGATCTGCTTGAAATAGCCATCGAAACCGGCCACACCGATCAGATCCGGCGACATGTCGAACAAGCGGTCGCGCTCGTCCTCGGCTTTCCGGCGCTGCGCGGCTTCCTCCAGACGATCCAGACCGAAGGAGATATCCAGCGCGGCTTCCTCCAGCAAGGCGATTTCCCGCTGGCCGAAGAAACCGGGTTCCGATGCATAGAGCGTCAAAGCTCCGCAGACCTTGCCGCCCAGTCGAACCGGCAACGCGGCTGCGGCACGGAAACCCTGCCGACGCGCCGATTCGCGCCAGGGAAGCGTCGTTGGGTCGTCGAAGAAATCGTTACAAATGTAGGACCGGCCCTCGCGAATGGCGACACCGACGGGACCGCGACCTTCGGGGCGATCATCGGCGAAAATTTGTATCTCATTGAGATAAGCTAATTTATCGCCGTACTGAGCGGCGGGAACAACCGCATGGGTGTGTGGATCATGACAGCCGATCCATGCCATGCTGAACCGACCGAACTCCACCAGCACCCGGCACAATTCGTCAAACAACCCCTGGCGGGTCGTCGCCCACACCACGGTCTGATTGACCTGGCTCAGGGCGGCGTACAGCCGGTTGAGCCGTTCGATTTCCCGCTCGTGCGCCTTGCGCTGGCTGATGTCGCGGATGATGCCGAGCAAGTAGGCGACTCCGCCGATCTCCACCGCGCGGCTGCTGATTTCGACCGGGAAAGTCGAGCCGTCCTTGCGGCAGTGCAGGGTTTCGAATAGCACGCTGCCTTCCCGTAGCAGGCGAACCAGGTGCGGGGTAAGACTATCCCGCTCTTCGGGCGCCCTCAAATCCACCAAGTTCAGGCCTCGCAACTCATCCAGCGAGTAACCGTAGCTTTTCAGAGCATACTCGTTTGCTTCCAGAATATGGGCGTCAGAATCAGCGAGGATAATGATATCATTAGCGTTTTTTAGCAGGTGCTCCACTCGCTGAGCCATGGAGTACCGCTCCCGCTCGACCGCCAGTTGTCGCCGGAGCCATTGGGCATCGCGCTGGCGCCAGAGGAACCCCATGCCGAGACTGGCGGTCAGCATCAGCACTGCGATAATAAGCCCGGTGGTGGCCGCCTGCTGGCGCAGCGGCGCGTAAATCTCTTCCTGATCCACCTTGGCCACCAGGAACCACGACGAGTCAGGCACGGCGCGCACGGCGGCCAGTACCGGCACGTTGCGATAATCCCGACCCTCGACCATGCCTTCGTAGCCTCGAATGGCCAGCGCGGCCGGCAGATCCGGCCGTGCAATCGGCACGCGCAGTTCGAGCGCCGTGTTCGAGCGATGGCGCAGTTCGTTCAGGAACAGTACGTCCTCTCCCTCCCGGCGGACGAGCAGGGTTTCCGCCGTCTGGCTCGGCGTGGGCCAGGTCTGAATCAGCGGATAGAGGAATTGGCGCGGATCGATTTGCAGCACGATGACGCCGAGCGGCTCGCCGGGATCGGCGGGTTGCGCCCGTGGCGGGAAGACGGGGAACAGGATGCTGAAATGAATGTGCTGGCCAGCGGCGTCGCGATGCAGGTCGGTCAGGGTGACATCACGGGATCGCAGAGCTGCGGCCACCCGATGACTGTCAATTGGAGGATCGGGCGTCGCCGACTGCGGCGGAATGGTGAGGCGAAGCTTGAGTTGCGGGTCGAACAGCGCCACCCGGTTATAGCGCTTGCCTCCCTTGAGCAGCGTCAACCAATGCAAAAGATCGGCTTTGGTCGCTTCCGACGAGGGATCGGCCAAAAACGCCTGCACGTCGCGCGCGACGAAGGCGGCCTGAAAGAAGAACCGCGCATCGTTCAACCGTTCGTTGCGCCATTGAACGATCTCCTGAACTTTCAAATCCGCGATGGCGGCCAGCCCATCTTTGACGTTCAGGCGCAAGCGTGCTTGCTGGTGTTGGAGAAAATTCCACCCCGTCATGCTGATGATTACCATGAGAATCACCATGATTCCCAACATAAATCGGGAGAAATTGGGTGATCGGTCGGGTGTGGCGGCAAGTTCCATGGTAGCGATCCCGAATTAGCTATGATCTCGAATCAGGTCTGAACTTGGCGAAAAAACCTGCCGGTTTTTAGTCGGATAAGGTTAGCATAATAAATTCGATGGCTTTATCGCTATTTATACAATTATCTCAATTAAAAAACTATTTTCCAGATCAACTAATGCGTCATTAGGAGAATTGCATGCCCATCACCGTCAACGGCGTCGAAATCACCGACAGCACCATTCATGCCGAAATGCAGCATCATCCCGCGCCATCGCGCGAGGCCGCCGAATATTCGGCAAAGCTAGCACTGGTCGCCAAGGAATTGCTGCTACAAGAGGCGACTCGACTGGAGATCACCGGCGACGACGACGAGGAACGCATCGCGGCATTGATGGAACGCGAACTCAAAACGCCGGAACCGGATGAAACCAGTTGCCGGCGTTTTTTCATGGCCAACCGCCAGCGCTTTCGCGACGGCGATCTATTCGAAGCCTCTCACATCTTGTGTGCCGCGCCACCCGGCAACGCCACGGCCCGTTCCGAGGCGCGCGCGCGCGCCGAAAGCGCCCTTGCGCAACTGGCGGAGGGCGGTGGGAATTTCGCCGAACTGGCAGCAACGCTGTCGGACTGCCCGTCCAAACAGAACGGCGGCAGCCTGGGGCAAATTGGTCTGGCGCAGACAGTGCCCGAATTCGAACAGGCGCTGCTGGACATGCGGGAAGGTGAAATATCCAGCCAGCCGTTGGAAAGCCGCTTTGGCTTTCACCTGATCCATCTGCACCGTAAAACCGAGGGCCGGCCGCTGGAATACGATGCGGCGCGGGATCGCATCGCCAGCTATCTGCGCGAGGGCACGCAACGACAGGCCATCAGCCAGTACCTGTCACTGCTGATAGGCCGCGCCACCATCGCCGGCATCGATCTGCTGGGCACGGATTCGCCACTGGCGCGGTAGCGGCGCAAAGCCGAAGACTTCCGGCTTGACCCACGTCAACCATTCGGTTCGGTGTCTGGATGGCGATGGTGCCCACCGTGGTCGTGGTCGTGCGAGCCGGGAGGAAGCACGGCCAGCGAACCATCCAGATAGGCGGCGACCGCCCGATCCGGATCGATTGCCGAGGTGACCACGCCCATGATGCCCTTATGGGCGAGCCGGTGGCTCAAGCCCTGACCCATGCTGCCGGCGATCAACACCTGTACCTCATCCAGCGGATGCGGCGAGTGCGGCGAGCTGTCGTGAAAGGATTGTTCCCTGGGCAGTTCGAGCAACTCCTTGCGAACGATCTCGCCCTGCTCGGTTTCATAGATCCAGAACTTCCGACATTTGCCGGCATGTTCCGTGATCGTGCGCCGGTTCTGACTGGCGACCGCGATTTTCATCTTGATTTCTCCTGGTGAGTGTTTCGGCCGGCGGCGAAACTCGCAACGATGCGGCGGCGCCGGTCCGGTAAAATGAGTTTTTACTACCGGTCATCCCACCGATCGCCTTGCTCCGGCGGCGAGCGGCGGTTGCCCGATGCCAAACCTATAAAGGGCGCGGGAGGCGCGGCGGACAACAGTATGAAATCGATTTCACTGCACGCGATCTGGCTGGGCGAAGCCAAATGCCGACGCTGCGCCGTGCGTGCTTCGGCGCTGTTCGCCGGGCTGGAGGAAACGGATTTCAGTCACATCCACCAGCCGATCAAGGATGTCATCCTCAGCCCGCAACAGGCGCTGTATCGCATGCACGATCGGGGCAACAGCCTGTTCACCCTGCGCGGCGGAGTGATGAAGCTGGTGCAATACCTGCCCGACGGCAGCCAGCGCATCGTCCGCCTGCTCAAGGATAGCGACGCCCTCGGCCTGGAGGCGCTGGTCGGCCAGCCTTATCAGCATGACGCCATCGCCCTCACCGACTGCGAAATCTGCGCGATCCCCATCGGCGTGATCGAACAACTGGGCCGCGAGCGGCCCCGGTTGTACCAGGAACTGATGGCCCGCTGGCAGCAAGCGCTGGCCGAGGCCGATACCTGGTTGACCCAGTTCACCACCGGCACCGCTCGCCAGCGGGTGGCGCGCTTGCTGCTGCGCTTGTCCTGCGCCGAACGAGAGAGTCCTCTACCGTTGTTCGGGCGCGAGGACATGGGCGCGATGGTGGGACTGACCACCGAAACCGTCAGCCGCACCATCGCCGAACTGCGGCGACAGGGAGTACTGCGCGATCGCGGCTCCATCGTCCAGGAATGCGACCGCGAAGTCCTGCGCCGTATCGCCGACGGCGAGGAGTGAAAGACCGTTTCAGTCATCGACCGGGTCTTCGTCCAGACAGCCGCAATGTTCCAGCCACAAGGCGTTGACGATGCTGAAGGAACAGGCCAGCAGCACGCCCAGAATCCAGGTGAAATACCACATAAATCCTCCGCTCAGTACATGACTTTATCGGCGGCGCGGACTTGCGCCACCGTCACCGTGCCGCGCAGCTTGCTGAACACCCAAGTGGTGTAAGCCAGCACGATCGGCAGGAAAACCACCGTGACGCCGAACATCCACTTCAGGGTGAGGTGACTGGAGGTGGCGTCCCAAACCGTCAGGCTGCTATTGGGATCGGAGCTGGACGGCATGATGAAGGGGAACAGACTGAACCCGGCGGTCAGGATCACTCCGGCCAACGCCAGAGAACTGGCGATGAAACCCCTCCCCGGCTGTTGGCGCTGACTAAACAGCCAGGCCAGCGCCGCTCCGCCGAAACCGGCGAGAGGCGCCAGCAGCATCCAGGGATATTGACCGTATTGCGCCAGCCACACGCCTCCCTCGCGCACCACCGTCTTGGCCAGAGGATTGGAGGGCGCGGCCACGCCGGCGAAATGCTCCAGGCGGTAACCGTCCACGCCGATGAACAACCACAGTCCAGCCAGGGCAAAGGCCCCGACAAACACCTTGACCGCCAAAGCCACCGTCCGCCGCGCCCGTTGCTGGAGTTCGCCTTCAGTACGCAGTTGCAGATAAATCGCGCCGTGCATGACCAGCATCGACAAGCTCACCACGCCCGCCAGCAGTCCGAACGGGTTGAGCAAGCCGAAGAAGCTGCCGGTGTAGTACGCGCGCAAGTCAGCGTCGAAATGGAACGGTACGCCCAGCAGCAAATTGCCGAACGCGACCCCGAACACCAGCGCCGGCACCGCGCCGCCCACGAACAGCCCCCAATCCCAAAAGTTGCGCCAGCGTGGATCGGGCAATTTACTGCGATAGTCGAAGCCCACCGGGCGCAGGATCATGGCGAACAGGGTCAGGATCAAGGCGATGAAAAAGCCGGAAAAAGCGGTGGCGTACACTGGGGGCCACGCGGCGAACACCGCGCCGCCGCCCAGAATGAACCACACCTGATTGCCTTCCCAGGTCGGGCCGACCACGTTGATGATCACCCGTCGTTCCTCGTCGTCGTGGCCCAGAAACGGCAACAGCGCGCCGATCCCCAGATCGAAGCCATCGGTGATGGCGAATCCGATCAGCAGGATACCGATGAACAACCACCAGATGAGCCGCAAGGTCTCGTAACTCAGCAGAAAAGCGAAAAACTCGGCCATGACGGTGCTCCTACGGCAGGGTGGCGGCGGAGTGGGGCGCGACCGGCGCCGGGCTACCGTCCTCGAAGTGGTAGCGACCGGTACCCAAACTGCTGGGACCGAGCCGCGCGTACTTGATCATCAGGAACATCTCGACGATCAGCAACGCGCTGTAGAACAGCACGAAGCCGCTCAGGCTGAAGCTCACCTGACCGATGCTCAGCGTGGAGGCCGACAGATGGGTCGGCAACATGCCGGATACCGTCCAGGGCTGGCGACCGTACTCGGCGACGAACCACCCCAACTCGGAGGACAGCCAAGGTAGGGGTAGACTGAACACCGCCGCCCACAACAACCACCGTTTGCGTCCCGCCTGCCGGCGAGCGCAGTAATAAAACGACAGCGCGAACAACAGCAGCATCCACATCCCGAACGCCACCATCAGGCGAAACGCCCAGAACAGCGGTGCCACCTTGGGGATGGTGTCGCGCGCCGCCTGCTTGATTTGGGCCTCGCTGGCATCGATGACCTGCGGCGTGTATCGCTTCAACAGCAGGGCGTAACCGAGATCACCCTGGGTTTCCAGCAACTTGGCGCGAGTCGCGTCGTCACGGACGCCGGCCCGCCACTGCTCCAAGGCGGCGTAGGCGTCCATCCCCCGACGAACGCGCGCCTCGTTCTGGGCCATCAATTCCTTCAGGCCCAACACCGGTGTATCCACCGAACGGGTAGCGATCAGGCCGAGCAAATATGGAATCTGAAACTCACGCTCGGTGGTCATGGTCTCGTCGTTCGGAAAACCGAACACGGTGAACGAAGCGGGCGCCGGTTCGGTTTCCCACATCGCCTCGATCGCCGCCAGCTTGACTTTCTGCACGTCGCCCAGCTCGTAACCGCTTTCGTCGCCCAGGGTAATCACCGACAGGATCGAGGCCAGACCGAAGGCGGTGGCGATGGCAAAGGAACGGCGGGCGAAGCCCAAATCGCGGCCCTTGAGCAAATACCAGGCGCTGATCGCCAGCACGAACATCGCCCCGGTCACATAGCCGGCGGAGACGGTATGCACGAATTTCACCTGCGCCACCGGATTGAACAGCAACTCGCTGAAGCTGGTCATTTCCATGCGCATGGTTTCGGGATTGAACACCGTGCCCACCGGATTCTGCATCCAGCCATTGGCGATCAGAATCCACAAGGCCGATAGATTGGAGCCGAGCGCCACCAGCCAGGTGACGACCAGATGTTGCACCTTGCTCAGGCGATCCCAACCGAAGAAAAACAGGCCGATGAAGGTGGATTCCAGGAAGAAGGCCATCAAGCCCTCGATGGCCAGCGGCGTACCGAAAATATCGCCGACGTAATGCGAGTAGTAGGCCCAGTTGGTGCCGAACTGGAACTCCATGGTGATGCCGGTGGCCACGCCCAGCGCGAAATTGATGCCGAACAATTTGCCCCAGAACCGCACCATGTCCTTGTATACCGGCTTGCCGGTCATCACATAGACCGACTCCATGATCGCCAGCAGGAAAGACAACCCCAGCGTCAACGGTACGAACAAAAAGTGGTACATCGCGGTCAGCGCGAACTGAAGCCGCGACAGCTCGATCAGGGTTTCGGATATCACGATGGTTGACCTTGCACGGTGGAAACGGACGGCGCGACCCCCACCCCCAACAGGTGTTGCGCCTGTTCCTCCGGCCCCTTGGCCGGCGGCGCGCTGAAAAACGCGATTTTGAGGAATGCGAGCAGAACGATCTTGATCAGCACTAAAATGACGATTTCTCGGCGTAGGCTGCTGGCGGACAATGAGTTGAACATGGCTGGCAATCCGCTGAAAGTAAGTGTTTGGTAGCCTGTCACTGTCCTTGAGCCGGCCGCCATGCGGATTCTCAATATCGAAGCGGGAAATGCCGCCCACCGCCCCTTTCCACCACCACGAGGTCTTGCTTCATGCCATCCACCGACGACTGTGGCGACCATGATCGCCTGCTGACGCTAGCCGAAGCCCTTGCCGCCGCTTTGGGTGCCGTGCGCCCAATCCGCGAGACCGAGACCGTGCCGTTGCTGGAGACCTATGGCCGGGTGCTGGCCGCCGACCTGCCGGCCCGGCTTGATGTGCCTCCGCACGACAACTCGGCGATGGATGGTTTCGCGCTGTATCGGGCCGACCGGCC
>JBATDL010000027.1:0-5128 GCA_049663445.1 Candidatus Competibacter sp. | reverse complement strand
TGGGCGCGGCGCTGGCGGTGGGAGCCACGCTGTTTGCCGGCGCGACGCTGTGGTTGTTGACCCGGCGCCGCCGCAAGATCGGTGATCCCACGCTGAATTTTTGGCGGGCCAGCATGCTCAGCCTGCTGGCGGGCGCGCTGCTGTGGCTGCTGGTGCCATGGATCCCCGCGCTGGCGCACGCGCCGCAAGTCGAATTACTGTTGGGAATATTGTCGATCTTCGGCTTTGCGGTCGCCGTGATTAACGGCATGTTGTACAAGATCGTGCCGTTTCTGGCCTGGTTTCACCTGCAGGCGCAACTGTTCCAGCGCGTGAAAGTGCCCAACATGAAGCAATTGCTGCCGGACGCCTGTATCCGGCAGCAATGGTGGAGCTATCTGGCGGCGCTGTTGTTGCTGCTGGCCGCCGCCGTCCAGCCTCGGCTGTTTACCTATCCCGCCGCGCTGGCCGTGGGTGTGGCCGGTGGCTGGCTGGGTATTAACCTGTTGAAGGTTTGCAGGATGTATTATCGCGTGTCGCGCACCGAAGCTCCGTCGGTCCCCTGAGCCGACGATCGAGTCACTCCGCTTGCACGATGGGAAGGTGACGGCGGTAAACCGTTCAGCCCCACCCGCAAAAAAATGGGGGGTCAGCGCCTACACAGCAACCATGGTCAGCGGTGGCGAAACTTGCCATCACTTTCCGCGACCCAAGTCATGAACTCAAACTGGAGAGGCAACCATGAACAAGCGGGCTTGGTTTTGGGCGGCGCTGCTGTTTTCCATTCCGGCGCTGGCCGATCACGGCGGTCCAGCGGTTCCCGGCCAGCCGCTGGTGATCGATGTGCGCACGGTGGGAGAGTACCAGCAGGCGCATGTCCGCGAAGCGGTCAACATCCCCTATGATGAAATCGCCGGCCGCATCGCCGTTTTCGCACCGGAGCGCGACGCCCGTATCGTGTTGTACTGCCGCAGCGGCCACCGTGCTGGTATCGCTGAACAAACGTTGCGGCAGATGGGCTACCGTCAGATCGAGAATCGAGGTGGGCTGGACGACATGCTGCGCGGCGGCTATCGAACCGATTGAGATCGGATGGGAGAACCCGACATGAGCACCATCTTCGAGCCCAAGCATCATTTAGCTCCGCCGATTTTCTTCGCGGATTTCGTGCTGGCGATGGACGCTCTCTACGCCGGACTCGATTGAGCGACGGACAGTCTGAAGTGGCCCGCCGCACCCCATGAACCGCCGCCGGTTTCTGCTCTCACTGACCGCCACCACCGCAACGGCTGGCGGTGCCTACGCTTGGCGGCGCTTGGATTCGTCCAAAGTACCGCCGCTGCCAGAAGGGGAAATTCTCGGCGCGTCTAACATCCTGGGCCATCGCCTGCGCGCCGGTCAGTTCCCGGAACCCGGCGAGACGCTGAAGGCGCCGGTGGTCATCGTCGGTGGCGGCATTGCCGGGCTGTCGGCCGGCTGGAAGCTGCAACAAGCCGGGTTCACCGACTTCGCGATCCTGGAACTGGAATCGGAAGTCGGCGGCAACGCCCGCAGCGGTAAGAACGCCGTCACCGCCTACCCCTGGGGGGCGCACTACCTGCCGTTTCCCACCCAGGAATCCCGCGCCGTGCGCGAACTGCTGGCCGAGTTCGGCGTGCTGCGGGGCGATTCTCAAGCGGCGGAACCCACCTATGACGAGCGTTTCATCAGCTTCGCGCCTCGGGAACGGCTGTACGCCAACGGCGTCTGGCACGACGGCCTGTGGCCACAGATTGGCGTTCGCCAGCGGGATGTCGACCAGTATCGACGCTTCCACGACCTGATGGGCGGTTTCCAGCGTCGGCGCGGGGCGGACGGCCGCAAAGCTTTCGCCATCCCCATCGACTTCAGCGCCCGCGATCCCGATCTGCTGGCGCTGGATCGAATTTCCATGCGCGATTTTCTACTGCAACATCGGCTGGATGCCGAGCCGTTGCACTGGTACGTCAACTACGCCTGCCGCGATGATTACGGCTGCCGTTACGACCAGACCTCGGCTTGGATGGGAATTCACTACTTCGCCAGCCGCGACGCCCGCGCCCGCGACGCCGACGAAGACGACGTGCTGACTTGGCCGGAAGGCAACGGCTGGCTGGTTCGGCGCCTGCGGGAACGGCTGGAGCCGAACATCGTCACCGAGTCCCTGGCTTTTCGGCTGTCGGAACTGGATCGGGCGGTGTTGGTGGATGCGTATCAACCACGCGATAACCGTTCGGTGCGACGGCTGGCGCGGGCGGTGATCTGGACCGCGCCGGTGTTTCAGGCACCCCGGGTGTTCCAGGAACTCCCGACCGAACTGCAAGCCGCCATCGGCGAGTTTCAGTATGCGCCCTGGCTGGTGGCCAATCTCAGCCTGCGCGGCTTCCCCGAGGAGCGTCGGGGCACACCGCTGAGCTGGGATAACGTGCTGTACGACAGCGCCGCGCTGGGCTATGTGGTCGCCACCCACCAGCATCTGGCGGCGCATCAGGACCGGACCGTGTTCACCTGGTATCACGCGCTGTGCGACGGTCCGCCGGATCGCGAACGGCAACGCCTGCTGGAAACGCCCTGGTCCGTGTGGGCGGAGTGGATTCTGCGCGATCTGTCCAGACCGCATCCCGATATCCGGGAACAGGTCACCCGGCTGGACCTGGTGCGCTGGGGTCATGCCATGGTTCGGCCCCGGCCCGGTTTCGTCTGGGGCGCGGCCCGCCAACAGTTACTGGGCGCGCAAGACCGGGTGCTGTTCGCCCACTCCGATCTGAGCGGCTGCTCGATCTTCGAGGAAGCCAATTACCGCGGGGTACTGGCGGCGGAACGGGTGTTGACGTCGCTGGGTATTCCCTTTACTTCCTCTCTCGCTTGAGCGTCGATCACACCTCAATGACTGGGCTGGGTCTGTACGGCGCTCGGGCGGTTTAGGATTCGTTCCACCCAGGCGCCGACTGCGGAGGGTGGCGCGATGTCCATGAGCGGGAAGAACTGGACGAAGGGCGTATAACAGACTTCCGCCAGGGTATATCGATCACCGATCAGATATTCCCGACCCGCCAGCAGGCTTTCCAGGATCTCCAAGTGCTGCTCGACCTCCGCCTTGGCCTGCTTCATTTCCGCCCGGTTCCAGCGCTGCTCGGGCAGAAAGCGCTTGGGGAAAATGATCGTTCCGGTTTGCCGCGCCAGTTCCAGATCGCAGAGCTTCATGTGCATATCGACGAGGGCGCGGCCGCGCGGGTCGGCCGGCGTCAGCGGTGGCGACGGGCAGATCGCTTCCAGGTAATTAAGAATGGCCGTCGATTCGTACAAGACAAAGTCATCCTCCATCAGCGTCGGGACCCGGCCGTAGGGATTCAGCGTGCGATAGGCCGGTTGGGTGTGCTCCCGCGCGGCCATGTCGACCGAGATCAATTCGTGCGGAATCGCTTTTTCGATGAGCGCAATCAGAACGCGGCGGGTGAAAGTGGAGAGCGGGTGATAGTACAGTTTGAGCATGGGTCGGTTCTCCTGGCGGCGGTTGAGCGAAGGCTCGATGCGGAACGGTCGGGATTACCAGGAAGTATAAGGATTCAACCCGCATCGGGGGTGAACCGAAACCGTCGATCGCGCGATTGCGCTAGCGGACATCCGCTACAGTTACCAGAGCCTTTCCGTATCGCCACCTGCCCGATCCCACCCTACCCGCACGAGAGCCATTATTTATGAAAGATCGTCTCGATCCCAACCGCAAGATCACCGTCCAGGTCTCGGAGGATTCGGAACTGGAGTTGCGACTCAAGCACATCATGGCGCCGCCGGGCCGCAAGATTTCCCTGCGCAATGACTATGATCCTGGATTTACCGCCGGCTTCAAGGATAAGAAGGACGCTCGCAAAAAGCTGGAGCAAAACATTGCCGAACTGGCCGAGTATCAGGATATTCTCTACGCGCAGGACACTTACGCGCTGCTGCTCATCTTCCAGGCTATGGACGCTGCCGGCAAGGACGGGGCCATCAAGCATGTGATGTCCGGCGTCAACCCCCAGGGCTGCCAGGTGTACAGCTTCAAATCCCCTTCCGCCGAGGAACTGGATCATGACTATCTGTGGCGGACCAACAAGGTGATGCCGGAGCGCGGCCGGATCGGCATCTTCAACCGCTCCTACTACGAGGAAGTGCTGGTGGTGCGGGTCCATCCGGAACTGCTGGACCCTCAGAAGATCCCGTCGGCGACCCGCGAGAACCTCTGGAAACGCCGCTACCAACAGATCAACAGTATGGAAAAATACCTGTCCGAGAATGGCGTCGTGATCCTGAAATTCTTCCTGAACCTGTCCAAGAAGGAACAGAAGAAGCGCTTTTTGGAGCGGATCGACCGACCCGAGAAAAACTGGAAGTTTTCGACCGCCGACGCCAAGGAGCGGACGTTCTGGGACGATTACCAGAAAGCCTACGAAGATTGCCTCAGCCGCACCAGCACCGAATGGGCGCCGTGGTTCGTCGTCCCCGCCGATAACAAATGGTTCACCCGACTGACCGTCTCGGAAATCGTGGTTCGCGCCCTGAAACGGTTAAATCTGCGTTATCCCGAGGTCAGCGAGGAGCGGCGCCAGGAGTTGCTGGAGATTCGCAAGCTGCTGGAGGCGGAAACCTGATCGTGCAGGGGCAGGCAGTTCACTCTGAACTGCCTCACCACCCGCTATGCCTCTTGGCCCTGGTCCGGTGGATGACGTGAACCCGCCGTGCCATCAATGACCTACCCCGCGAGAGTCCGAGCTGCCACCAATGCCATGCCACCTCACCTCACCCATCAGGAGACCACCCGGTTCCGCTTTGTGATCTGATCCATAGGCATCCGACTGGTTACGCCCACTAGAAGTAGTGGGTAAATTTCTTAATATGATGTTATAAAAACATACTAGGTCGTGTTCACAAAATTGCTAGCGGAGCATGATCACGATGAGGGCGAGGGTGACGAAAGCCAGGAAGTGGACTTTGAGTTTTTCAGGCTCTTTGGGAATTCCCGGGGTAAAATATTTATCTAAAAACAACTACTTGTGTTCTTTTTTGCTGCACTGCAATACGCTGCTTTAAATAAGATTCCAGTGCATTCCGTGGTCGTAAAACACAGATATATTTAAAAATCATAGCCTTA
>JBATDL010000026.1:0-2482 GCA_049663445.1 Candidatus Competibacter sp. | reverse complement strand
CCGCCCAGCGCGCCGCCCAGCATCGCATCGGCCGTCGGGCCAGCCCACAACACCGACGGTGCGCCGAGCATGACCGCGACCAGCAAAGACGGTATTGCCTTATTCATGACATCGCTCCCCTTAAATGGATGAACCCTGCTATCAGCCATCGTAATCGGGAAAAACTGAATGAGCGCTGACCGATCCAGCTGGGCGAGTGCCTGTTCCGGTCATCGGGACAGCCAACGCAGTGTCGGCGTTCCGGGTTGGCTGGTCGGTGTCTTGGCCCGCACCCCCATCACTCGGCCCGATTGCGGCGGCTGCGGCAACTGGATATGAGCGGTCATCAACGCACTTAAGCGGTCCAGCACCGGCACCGGCATCGCCGTGCTGTGCCGCTCCACCATATCGACATGGATTACCATCAATTCGGTGGTGGCGGAGACGAACCCTTTATCGGCGTGGTACAAACGATGGAAGTGGTGAATACGCTTGCTGTCGAAGCCGAGCAGTTGGGTCGTGACGCGCATCGGGTCGCCGGCCACGAGTTCGCGTTGGTAGTTTACATGGGTTTCCACGACAAAGGCCGAGCACCGTTGGCTGTCACGGTAATTCTGCCCCATGCCCAGAGAATCCATGAACGCGTCGGTGGCATGGTCGAATGCCAGGACGTAATAAGCGACGTTCATGTGGCCGTTGTAGTCGATCCACTCGGGTGGTACTACGTCGGTATACAGGCACAGGGGGGATTCAATCCGCATGATGGGCTGTCGCATTGTCGCTGTCCGTGGAGAAGCGCGGTACGCTACCTATTTTTACCGCGTTGCGCAATTGCTACCGCAGCGGCGGGTTTCGAACCCTGGCTTGACCCAGATAGGGAGACTCCCTCCGGTAGGCATTTCGCTTGGCCGCCGGAATTCAGGCCAATCTGAATGTTGGTCGCGGAGGTGCGCCGGGCGCCAACCTCCGTGCGGGAAGCGATCCGCGCCGTGTCGAGGCCAAGGCTGTGGCCCGTTGAACCACAGGTACACGGTGCGAGCCCGGCCCTAATTATCCCCAAACGCCGAAGGAGGGAAAACCGATGCCGGACTGGACCTTATTGACGGCCTTGTTGGCGATTCTTTTCGTGGCCTGGCTGCTAATCCGCATCTTTCTACAGGGTCCGACGCTGCGAGATTACGATCAATTGCCGCCGAACATTCGGGCCGGATCGCGGGAGCAGGCGAGCCCCGCCCATCAGGAAGCCGTGCGGTTGCTGGAACAGGCGGCGGCCGAGATTCGCGCCGTTCCCAGGAAACAGTGGCTGAGCACCGTCCGGCAGGTGATGGCGCGGGGCTTTGTCGAACCTCCGCTGTTAGCGGGCGGTACAGGCTATCAGGTTCGTGAAATTGATGCTGGTGGCGTACCGGGCGAATGGGTGATGGCGCCGAATTCCGACCCGCACCGCCGCCTGCTGTACCTGCACGGCGGCAGCTTCATCAGCGGTTGTCCACGCGGCCATCGCGTGATCACCACCAAGCTGGCGCAAGTCACGGGAGCTGTGGTTCTCGTGCTGGACTACCGGTTGATGCCGGAGCATTCACGCCGGGACATCACCGCCGACTGCCAGGCGGGTTATCGCTGGATTCTGGATCATGGACCCGCCGGCCCGGCTCCCGTCCGCGAATTATTCATGGCCGGCGACTCGGCCGGCGGCGGCTTGGCGCTGATATTGGCCGCTTGGGCACGCGATGTGGGCTTGCGTCCGGCGCGCGGGATTATCGCGCTGTCGCCGGGGGTAGATATGACGCTGTCCAGCCCTACGCTTAAAAGCAATCTTAATACGGATCTGATGCTAGGCCCCAGCCTGAAAGGGTTTCTGCGTATCCCGCGCTCGATCCGGTTGCTGATCCTCTGGAACCTGAACCGGATGGTCCCACCCAACCCGTTGATCTCACCGATTTTTGCCGATCTGTCGGGGCTGCCGCCGGTGCTGGTCCAAGTCAGCGAAGCCGAAATGATGCTGGGCGATGCCCGGCGCTACGTCAACAAGGCCCGTGCCGCAGGATCCAGCGCCGAACTGGAAACCTGGCCGGACATGCTGCACGTCTGGCACCTGTTCGAGCCGATCCTACCGGAAGCCGGGGAAGCGTTCGAGCGGATTGGACGGTTTGTGGAGCGCTGCGTCAGGCAGCCCTAAAACGTCTAATTGTATTTACAAAACCAAGCCAGCACCAACAATTAATGGCGCCTAGATCATTGCTAGTACAGATCAGTATTTCATTAGATTGTCATACGTTGGCTGTACTTTGGCGGTGCTTGATTTAGGTTTGCGGCATCGTTTTGTCCACAAATCCAGTATTCGAGCCAAAGTTCTATTGATTATTTTTCCTTAAATTGGCACTGGGCTCAAACCACTGAATTTACCCTTGCATCCGATGGTTTAGCGCGTTTTACTGGAACGATGAAGACGCCAACGACGCTGATTTGTCCAGCCTGCGGTTCCCCTGACAGCACGGGCCAC
>JBATDL010000025.1:0-3041 GCA_049663445.1 Candidatus Competibacter sp. | reverse complement strand
GAGGCGGCGATCATCTGCCACCAGCGCAACATCGCCCGCTGCGTGCTGATGGGCGACGCCGGTCGCATGCATCGGCTGTCGGCCCGCCGCGGCATGGCCATCCCGCCGGGTATCGAAATCATCGATCCCGCTCAGATCGACCCGCGCTACATCGACGCGATGGTCGAGCTACGCCAGGACAAGGGGCTGAGCCCCGGACTGGCCGAGGAACAGCTGCACGACGCGGTCGTATTGGGCACCATGATGCTGCAACTGGGCGAAGTGGATGGGCTGGTGTCCGGCGCGGTGCACACCACCGCCAACACCATCCGCCCGGCCCTGCAACTGATCAAGACCGCGCCCAAGGTCAAACTGGTGTCGTCGATCTTCTTTATGTGCCTACCGGAGCAGGTGCTGGTCTACGGCGATTGCGCCATCAACATCGACCCCAACGCCGAGGAACTGGCCGACATCGCCATTCAGAGCGCCGAGTCGGCCCAAGCCTTCGGCATTCCTCCGCGCGTGGCGATGCTCAGCTATAGCACCGGCACCTCCGGCGCCGGCAGCAACGTGGAAAAGGTCAAGGAAGCGACCCGCATCGCCCGCGAACGGCGACCGGATTTGCTGATCGACGGCCCCTTGCAGTACGATGCGGCGGCGATCAAGGCGGTGGCCCAAAGCAAGGCGCCCGACAGTCAGGTCGCCGGCCGAGCCACAGTGTTCGTCTTCCCCGATCTCAACGCCGGCAACACGACTTACAAAGCGGTACAGCGCAGCGCCGACGTGATCAGCATCGGCCCGATGCTGCAAGGGCTACGCAAACCGGTGAACGACCTGTCGCGCGGGGCGCTGGTGGAAGACATCGTGTTCACCATCGCTTTAACGGCGATTCAGGCCGAGCAGGCGGCGGAACGGGAACGCTCCACCCGCCGCTGAGCTTTCATTCCCGTTCGAACACCTCCACCCGGGCGGGCGGTAGATTGCTCCAGACGATTTTGCTGGACCGTCGCCGGAAGTGGGGCAACAAGTGGGGATGGGTGCCGCGCAGGTCGTAGGTGTATTGCACCAGCAAGCCGCCGGCATCGAGCAGGGTTTCGAACTGATGGCTGACGGCACGGGTGACGGCGGGCGGCAAGGAGCGCAGGGGCAGGCTGGACACGATGCCGCCGACGCCCCGCGAGCGGTCGTGGCCCAGCAATTGCTCCAGTTGAGCGGCGTCTCCCTGCACGACCCGCAATTGCGGAAAACGCTGGCGCAAGTGGTTGGCCAGCGTCGGCGAACGTTCGATCACCACCAACTTCCAGGGCGGTACTCCGCGCTTGAGCAGGGCAGCGGTCACCGCGCCGGTTCCCCCCCCCAGCTCCACCACCAGTCCGTCCCGATCCAGCGGCACCCGCGAGGCCATGCAGCTTGCCAGTGCTGGCGCGCTGGGGCAGGCTGCCCCCATGGCGCGCGGGTTGGCCCAGATTTCCCGCGTAAACAACGCCAGTGACGCGGCGCCGGGGTTTTGCATCAACACCTTCACCAAACGTTTCATACCCTACCTAGTTTCAAAATCCAGAGAACCGCTCATCGATCAGAACATTAATTATGTATTGCGCGATGGCGACCGGAACATTCACCCAGCGGAAAGTATCGCCGCACCGACACTCGATGTGACAATGGGCCGGCCGGGCGCGGGCATTTTAATCGATATCCGACGTTTTGATAGGGGAATATCGCTCATGGAAGGCGGTGCGCCGCCATCCGGTTCCATGGACTGCCGACAGCGCGGGCGACGGGCGGAACGGGTGATCGGCAGGAGCCGGTTCGATGGGCGAACACGGCGACCCGCCCATCGAACCGGTGGTGCGAGCAACATCAAGAGGGGTTGCGCAATTGCTTCTGTTCGGCTTCGAACAAGACCGACGCAATCTGGTGCAGGCCCTCTTCCTCGGCCAATTCGGAAATCTCTTCCCACGAGGCGCCGCAGTCAATGGCGGCGGCGGTCTTGCTGCCTTCCGGCAAATCCTGGCGAGCGCCTTGAACGAACGCATCGGTCGCCACCACAGCGTCTTCCACCGCTGCCGAACCGTCCCGCAGCGCCTCCTGTTCGGCCTCAAACAACACCGAGGCCAGCTTATGCAAGCCTTCTTTCTCGGCCAGTTCGGAAATCTCCTCCAGGCTGGCGTTGCGATCAATGGCGGCGGCGGTCTTGCTGCCGTCGGGCAAATCGTCCTGATAGGACTGGAGCAGTTGCGCGATGTTTTTCATCTCCACGGACAAAACTCCTGGTGATGGTGATTGGAAAATCAGTTCGATTGGCGGGCAAGTCTATTATGGCGGCGGCGAAAAAACCAACATCGGAACCACGTTATCCGCGCTGAGCGCGCGCTTGCGACCCGATTTCCGATCTCTGGCGCATCGAAGCCGAATGAACCCGCCCCTCTCCAAGACGACCTTGCCTGTTCCAGCGACGCGGCATCTGAAAAATTTTAAGGTTGGTTTCAGGTGCGTCCCGTAAAGTGCGCCCTAGGTCGCGATGGACGCGCCAGTCCGAACCGACGACCCGGACTTATCGTTGCTGAACCCATCCAATAATTGAGGTATTGCTCCATGATCGCTCGCACCCCCCTGCTCGGCGCCGTCGCTTTCGCGCTCGCCACTACCTTCGCCGCCACTACCTTCGCCGCCGAAACCAAGGACGCCGCGCCAAGCGCCAGCCCGCCAGTCGCCGCAGCAACCGCCGATATCACCAAGGAACAGGCCGTTGAAATGGCATTGAAGGCGCATCCGGGTAAAGTAACCAAGGCCTACAAGGACAGGAAAAACGCCAAAGAGACCTGGGAAGTGAAAATCAAGGGTGACGACGGCAAGAAATGGGAGGTGTATTACGACATCAAGACCGGTGAACTGGTCGCTGAAGAGGGAAATTGAGGCTACAGGCGATGAAGGTTTAGAAGCTGTGAAAAAACTCAATTACCTAAGCTGCCTCTAAAGCAGCCCCTTGTAATAATGCTCGCTCTTTACAAATTCTTCGCAGCATGAGTCGAATTGAGGCCATATAAACATGGCCAGTACTC